>CAZAWS010000156.1:0-5147 GCA_964488755.1 uncultured Anaerolineaceae bacterium
AAAAACAGGTATTTTAGTGCGTTTGCCCTGCATTTTTCCCAAAAGCCCCTTGACAAAGAACGCATGTTCGAGTATTATTTCGTAGCACAAATGAGCGAATAATTAGTCTGGAGGCTATTATAATGGCACGCAAAAAAAAAGGACTCAGTGAACGCCACGAAAAAATTCTAAGTTTTCTGAGAGAACACCAAAAACGTGAAGGATACCCACCAACCATCCGCGAAATTGGCAAAGCAACAAGTATTTCATCCACATCGGTAGTTAATTATTATTTAGACCAATTAGAAAAAATGGGTAAAATTGAACGTCAACGCAAAATCTCCCGCGGAATTCAATTGACCGAACTCAACCCACTTGGTGAAATGTTCAAAATTCCTATAGCAGGGCGAATTGTAGCGAGTGCGCCTATTCCTGTCCCCGCTTCTGATTTCAATTATTTTGATGCTGAATCTTCCGTAGATATTGCCCGCACCCTGTTGCCCACACGTGGAGACCAAGATGAGCTTTTTGCGCTAGAAGTTGATGGTGATTCAATGATCGACGCTATGGTCAATGATGGCGATATTGTAGTCATGAAGTCTGGTGGCGAACCCAAAAACGGCGATATGGTCGCAGTTTGGCTTCCCGAACGCGATGAAACAACCCTCAAATACTTCTATAAAGAGGACAATCGCTACAGACTTCAACCTGCTAACCCCACAATGGAAGCCATTTATATAGAAAAAGACGAAGCCTTAGAAATCAAAGGTAAAGTAATCATGGTCATTCGCCAGATAGACAAGACCATTATTTAAGGCTTATTTCTTCACAAAGACTATTGGGTAAAAAACATAAAAATCCCCCATCCCTTTCAAGGGAACGAGGGATTTTCGCAAGAAAAAAAAAGCGACTCTTCAGTGAAGAGTCGCTTTTTCATTTTTCTATTTTGTCTTGAAAGACTAGACAATCTCAATGACTGCGCCAGCGGCTTCAAGTTTTTCTTTTGCATCTTCAGCGGCATCTTTGCCAACTTCTGCAAGAATTTTAGCACCAGCGGTTTCAGCCAATTCTTTGGAATCTTTAAGACCTAAGCTAGTTAATTGGCGAATAGCCTTAATAACATTAATTTTCTTAGGACCAGCATCTTTGATGACAACATCAAATTCGGTCTTTTCTTCTACAGCTTCTTCAGCAACACCAGCGGCGGCAACGGCAACAGGTGCGGCAGCAGAAACGCCCCATTTTTCTTCCAAAAGTGAAACCAATTCAGCGGCTTCAAGAACACTTAATTCACTTAATTCATCAACAATTTTTTCAAGATCAACAGCCATTATAAAACTCCTATTAGTTATTCTTACTTAGTTTTTTAATTATTTCGTTATTAGTTTGATAGTTTTTCACGTTTTACGCTACGCTTTAGATATTACGCCGTAGCAATTTCTTCCGAACGTGCTTTGAGTACAGCTGCAAGCCCACGAGCGGGTTCAGCGAGCGTACGCACCAATTGACTCGCAGGAGCCTGGATAGTGCCAAGTAGTTTTGCGCGCATTTCTGGTAAGGATGGTAATTTCGAGAGCGCAATTACTTGCTCTGCGGTAATTACTTCTTTGCCCATATAACCGCCTTTGAACTCAAATGCTTCAACTTCCTTAGCTGAATCTGCTAAGGCTTTTGCTGTTGAAGCAACATCTTCAAAAGCGAAACCGATTGCGGTACTGTTCTCGAAATATCCTTCTGGAATATCGAGCTCATTAGCCTGAATAGCTATTTTAGCTAATCGGTTTTGCACAACATGGAATTCGCCACCAGCTTCACGAACTCTAGCACGAGCTTCTTCCATATTTTTTACAGAAGCCCCTTTATAATTCAAAAGAATTAGGGCTTCACTCTGGCTCATCCAATCTTTATATTGAGCCAAAATTTCTTCTTTACGTTGCCTTGATAGTGCCAATTTAAACCTCCTTTCATAAAAAAAGTCTTTACCTATCAACATTCACAGGCAAAGACTTTTCTCCCCCAAAAGGGGATGAAATTGTTTTAGTCTCCGTCTGGGCAGAAAATTAAGCTTCTCTATGAAGCACCTGCTTTCTTCGGCGAAGTGATAGGTTTTTTTAGGTTATAGGATATAAATTTAATCCTTAACTTTATAGATTTTGTGCTTGATACACGTCAACTTTGATGCCAGGTCCCATGGATGAAGCAAAGGTTATACGTTCAATATAAACTTTTGCAACAGCGGGGCGGGCTTTAACTACCGCACGCATTAAAGCGGTGAAATTGCCCATCAGTTTCTCGGAACCAAAAGAAACCTTACCAATGGGAACATGCATATTGGCGGTTTTATCAAGACGATATTCCACTTTACCAGCTTTAGATTCTTCAATTGCTTTGGGCAAATCTTGAGCCTGCACAACAGTACCAGCCTTAGGGTTCGGCATTAATCCACGTGGACCAAGTACACGCCCTAAACGACCAGCTTTGCCCATCATTTGAGGGGTCGCAATGGCTACATCAAAATCTGTCCAGCCATCTTGAATTTTTTTCATCATTTCGTCATCATCCGCAACATAGTCGGCACCGGCTTCGCGAGCAATAGTAGCCCCTTCGCCTTCGGCAAAGACTAAAACGCTTATTTTTTTGCCTAAACCGTGTGGCAGGTTTACCGTATCGCGAACTTGTTGGTCAGCTTTTCGGGGGTCAAGCCCAGTGCGGATATGAACCTCAACGGTCGCATCAAAATTAGTTGTCGATGTTTCCATTGTCAAATCCATCGCATCGCTAGGAGCGTAGAAGGTGTCTTTTTCTACTTTCTCGGCAGCGGCTCTATATTTCTTTCCATGCTTTGCCATAAAATTATCCTCCGTGGTGCAAACGGGCTTCACGCCCTCCCACATGATTATTTGTTAACGATAATACCCATACTGCGGGCTGTGCCTTCTATTTGCAACATCGCGCCTTCGATATCAATCGCGTTTAAGTCTTTCATTTTTGTTTCTGCAATTTCTCGAACTTGATCTTGTGTCACAGAACCAACTTTCTCTCGATTTGGCTCGCCTGAGCCTTTATCTACACCAGCGGCTTTGCGAAGCAATTCTGCGGCGGGTGAGGTTTTCAAAATGAAGGTGAAAGAACCATCGGTGAAAACGGTAATTTCAGCAGGGAGAATTTCCCCAGGTCGGCTAGATGTTTTGGCGTTATATTCTTTACAGAACGCCATGATATTTACGCCATGCCCAGCCAATGCTGGTCCAATAGGCGGTGCGGGGTTAGCCTTGCCCGCTTCAATTTGTAAACGTATTGTTGCTTTATATTTCTTTGCCATTTTTACTCCTATGTGGTTCTAACGGGGATTTACACCCTCCCACTTTTTTTAAACCGACTCTTATCTTGTCGGGATTTGATGATTTAATGCGGCTTTTTGGGACGCTCCGCACCGCGACGACCGTGAGTTTAGGTTGGGGTGCTGTACCCAAGCTTTTTTCTTAACGTGAGCGTTGCTACGCTATACTCCTGCGACAATGTTGACCGAAGGCACTCAAGTTCAAATCACGCGCGTTCCGGTTCTTCATCCTAAAATTAAGTTCTTTCTACTTGCAAAAAGTCCAACTCAACGGGGGTTTCACGTCCAAAGAAACTCACCTTAACACGAACCTTGCTTCGATCCATATCAATATCTGCTACTTCTCCACGGAAATCGTTGAAAGGTCCATCCACAATGCGCACACGTTCGCCAACTTTAAAGGTAACGTTAATCATCGGTGAATCGGCTTCCATGCGTTTGATAATTTGAGCCACTTCATCAGGACGAAGGGGAGTGGGGAGATTGCCCATGCCCACAAAACCAGTTACGCCAGGGGTGTTACGAACAACAAACCAAGATTCTTCGGTGAGAATTAGATTAACCAAAACATAGCCGGGAAAAACACGTCTCTCTACTGTGCGACGTTTGCCGTCTTTGACTTCAATTTCTTCTTGGGTGGGAATGATGACATCGAAAATCATGTCCTTCATGCCCATTGTCTCAATGCGTTGCTCTAAATTATGGCGAACTTTATTTTCATACCCGGAATAACAGTGAACAACAAACCAATCAGTAGGATCTTCTTCGTCGTCTTCAATGGGCAAAGGTAATGCCTCTTGAGATGAAGTTTCTGCTAGGTCGGTTAACGAGGAAGATGCCGCGGATAGGTTCATATCTGCGTTTGCATCATCGCCTTGAGTTACTTCTTCCAATTTTTCTTCTGGATTTTCAAAATCCATGAGAGCCTCTGTTTTTAAATACCAAAAATGGCGTATAGCAGTTGGTCTGATATGGCACTTACTATACTCAAAAACGCACCCATAAAAATCATCGTGACAATGACGATCCCTGTGAGGTG
Source organism: uncultured Anaerolineaceae bacterium (assembly GCA_964488755.1). Classification (GTDB taxonomy): domain Bacteria; phylum Chloroflexota; class Anaerolineae; order Anaerolineales; family Villigracilaceae; genus Desulfolinea. The sequence goes on from CAZAWS010000156.1 coordinate 4,359, forward strand.
AGTGGCTTCTTCGCGGGAGGGCCAAGAAACTTTACGCAGTTCACCAGTTGTTTCACGGATAAAACGCTGAACGGCATTTTGTTTTTTACCTGTATTCTTTTTACTCTTCTTAGCCAAAAGATTCTCCTTAAGTAAACATCCTGAAATCATTTTTCCTTTCAGATAAATAATTTCTTGTTGGGTAATTATTCTCGGATGCGACTTTATCCTATTTGACGGATAAAACGCCGCCTCAAATATCTTTGAGAGGACGGCGTCGTTTTTTCTAGGCAGGCCAGGCAGGAATCGAACCCACAACCTACGGTTTTGGAGACCGTTGCTCTGCCAAATTGAGCTACTGGCCTATATTAGACATCAAACTTCAGACATCAAACTTCAGCATTTCCTGAAATCTGATATCTAAGGTCTGATGCCCTTAAAACTATTTTGTTTCGCGGTGCAAAGTGTGCTTACGACATCGAGAGCAATATTTTTTCAACTCAATGCGGCCAGGGTCGTTGCGGCGATTTTTTTCGGTAGTATAGTTTCGCTCTTTGCACTCTTCACAAGCTAATGTTACAACAGGGCGAACGCCTTTTTTTCCAGACATATTTATTCACTTCTACAATCTTTAATAAGATTGTCCTTCTATATTTTATAGGTAGAAAACCTGACTGGTCTTAGGCTTCGCAGAAGCACAACCAATCAGGTTTATCTTTCCTAAGTATTAGTAGTTTCTTTGCAAGACTTAGCTGAGCAATTTGGTGATAACGCCTGCGCCGACGGTGAGACCGCCTTCACGAATGGCGA
>CAZAWS010000157.1:0-5143 GCA_964488755.1 uncultured Anaerolineaceae bacterium
CCTGAACCGATGATTGAAATCATCGTCTGAAACAAAAAGTACGATAAATCGCACTAAAACTCGCGCAATATAACCCGTTTCAACGGGTTTTGCATATTAGCCTTATGCTGTCAACGTAAGGCAATTGGTAGCAATCACGTCAATTCACGTTGAACCAGTTTTTTCTACTTATCCCTTCATCATTTTTGCATCTTCTCGGTTTTCTTAACCTTAAATAAAAAAATCCCCTAAAGTAAAATCTTTAGGGGATTCAATCTTTAATCAAGAACTTACATATCAATATACTCTTTCAAAGAGTGTTCAACTGCATAAGCCGCTGCCTCAGCTCTATTATTTACACTTAACTTTGAAAGGATACTACTAACATAATTGCGCACCGTTCCTTCACCCAAGAAAAGAGCTTTCGCAATTTCACGGTTTGTTCTTCCTTCTGAAACCAATTGCAAAACGTGCTTTTCTTGCTGGCTCAAATCTGAAAAAGCTGATTCCTCTTCTTCACGTACAGCGCGCCGTACTTCTTGAAAGACTCGTTGTGTCACGGCAGGGTCAAGGTGACCTTCACCACTGCCAACAGATTCAAGTGCTTTCACCAAATCATCGCTACCGATTTGCTTCAAAACATATCCCGAAGCCCCGGCACGAATTGCTGAAAAAAGCATCTCATCTTCGGCATACGATGTCAACATCAAGACTTTAGTATCAGGAAAACGCTTCACAATCTCTTCGCAAGCGTCAATCCCTGAAACGCCGGGCAAACGGATGTCCATCACAACTACATCTGGCTCAAGGCTAACGGTTTTCTCTATTGCCTCTCGCGCCGAAGCCGCTTCCCCCACAACTTCATATTCAGGATGCCGCTCGAGTAAAGTTTTTAGTCCCACACGAACAATTTCGTGATCATCTACCAATATAATACGTTTTTTTGCCATTCTTACTCCAATAACTCTAAAATAGATTAGAAGTATAGTTTATAGAAGAAAAGAAGACAAGAGGGCGTGCCACCGCGCCATTTGTCATCCTTATTCTCTTACTCAACTTTCTAGGATAACGCGCACGCATCACGCGTGCCCCCAAACGGGGGTGCCCATATTCAACATTTTCCTGGCGTAAACGATTTAACAACGCTCACGTCGCACAAATGCATAAGGTTCAACGACCAAGCTCAAAACACGTCCGATGCGAAACATTCCACCCTATAAAAATCACTTTAAGAAGAAGTTTTGTCCCTTTTGAAATCTACAAAGCGATATCCAACACCGCGTTCGGTGAGAATATACTTGGGGTCCGAGGTGTCTTTTTCAAGTTTTTTGCGCAAATAGTTAATATAAAGGCGAACATAATGCGGTTCATCTCTATATTCGTACCCCCAGACTTGGGTCAAAATTTGGTCATGCGTAACCACCCATCCTGCATTTTGAACAAGGTGGTGAAGTAGGCGATATTCCGTTGGGCGCAATTTTAAAATTTTACCGTCTAACCAAATTTCACGACGGTCAAAATCCATTTTTAGGCGATCGTCTACTTCAATGATACCTTGCATTGAGCTGCTATCCCCTTCGGTGCGCCGCAAAACGGCTTTAACTCGGCTAACCATTTCACGTGGGCTAAAGGGCTTGGTGATATAGTCGTCTGCCCCTAGTTCTAAGCCACGTATGCGGTCGTCTTCTTCACCTTTTGCGGTAAGCATCAGCACAGGAATTTTGCTCACATCGCGAATCATCTGCAAAACTTCAAACCCATCTAAACCAGGCATCATTACGTCGAGCAGAATCAAATCGGGCGATTCTCCGCGTAATTTCCGAAGAGCTTCTTTGCCATCAAAAGCTTCGCTCACTAAAAAGCCATCGTGTTCAAGATTAAGGCGAATAAAACGCACCATCCGCTCTTCATCATCAACGACTAAAATTTTTCGTTGCTCAAAATCATTATTCATTTTCATTCTCTTACGAAACCAATGATTTGCTCATCATCTTCGCTGGGCATAATTTCAATAAAGTTGATTTTTTCTAGGGGCCACATTACCTGAACTACTTCATCTTGTATATAGTGAAGGTCTTTTCCTTCACGGGTGCGCGGGTTGCTCACCATAATGAGCGTGGCATTAGCGGCTGGTAATTCTTCCACTTCACCCAAAATGGGGATTTCTCCCGAAACATGTAAAATAACGCCATAAGCCATAAACACCTTCCTTGTAGGTTAGTTTTGCAAAAGAAATTGAAGTCTAAGCTTTCCTAAAGAAATAATACAGCCATGAGAAAGAGAGACTTCAAGCTCTGGGTCCAAACGAAGACCATCAACGTAGGTGCCGTTAGAGGAGTTTAGATCCATAAGTGTCACTTTTTCTTTTTTCTTTTTAAGAACTGCATGTAATCGCGATACACCGTATTCGTAAGCGCGATAAGGCGTTAGGTCAATATCGGGCATTATTATTTGTTCGTCACTAACGCGTCCCATTGTAAATTCACTTCGGTCTGCCAGAGGGATAACCTGCCCTCCGTCTAAAACTTGAAGTGTGATGGTGCCCGTAGTTGGCTTTGCACTTCGCATTGGCGGAGGGGCATCAAAACCATTCTTCCGTATCTCGTTAGTTTGGATATTATGTGTAGCTAGGCTTCCCATATTATACAATTGAGCACCACATTCACTACAAAACAAAGCACCAGCAACCTCTTGATGCTGACAAGTTGGACATATAATCATCGGCTTGTTCCTTTTCCGGCAGGCAAAAGCAATGCCCTTGTTCCATATTTGATTTTTTTACGACCCTCTTCTGAAAAATCCTGTTGCCGTTGTAGATTTTCAGCTTCAAGCAATACCGTTTTAGCCATGCTTCGCTCTCCATGAGAAAGAAGGTGTGTGGCTAAATGTTGCAAGCGGCGAGAGGCTTCATTATAGTTGCCCTCAGAGGCTTCTTTCTGTGCTGTTTCTTGCATTCGATACAAGTTGAGGTTAGCAAGAGCCTGCACAAGCGTTGGTGAGGGCGGTTCAAGACTTGCCTTTTCGGTTACTTTTTGAAAAATATGCACTCGCATAGGCTGATTTGGCAAAGCCTTAGAAGGGATTTCAAACTCAAGAGAGCCTCTAAGTAGGCTTACGTCATCTTTTAGTACAGCAGTTGATTTAACTCTAAATTCGAGCAAAAGTGTAAGTGGCTTATCATGTAAAATTATACCTAAGGGAATAGAATCTTCGACTGGGATATGAGCAGCATTTGGGTATACACGAAAAGCGTAACTTAGGTCTATATTAGGTGAGGGTTGCACTTTTAGTTCTACGTTTTCAGCAAATACTTTTGCCAATTGTTTGAATTTTTTCTCTAAAAAATCTTGTATTTCTTGTGGGTTCTCAATATAGGAACTATTGCTCCCAGCTTTACTTGCTAATTCATCAAGAAAATCATCATTCCAATCTTTCCCAATCCCTAAACCGCTAATGCCTATGCCTACACGAGCAGATTCTTCTGCTAATGCTAAGGCTTCTTTTTCATCGCCGTAAGTTTGCCCATCCGTTAGCAAAACCACATGATTAACGCGCTCTGGTGAAAAATTTCTGCGCACTTCAGCTACCCCCGCTCGCAATCCTTGAAAGATTTCCGTTCCGCCAGAAGGGAGCATCATTCGAATTTGATTTTCCATCCTCCTGCGCTCAATATCTACTGAAGCAGGAATTAGAACTTTGGCACGGTCATTAAAAGTTACTATGCTAAGAATATCCCGCTGTCTTAGGCTACGAATCAAATGAATGGCAGATGCTTTCACCATTTCTATATTTTGTCCCTTCATAGATGTAGAATTATCTAAAACAAGACAAATATTAAGCGGTGGTGAAACGACTTCATCTTTATTTTGGCGTGGTTTCCATTCTAAAAGGGCATAAATCAATTGGGTTTCATTAAGGCGCACAAGGCTTTGACGGCTGTAGAAAACTCGCTGGACAATTGGAGATAGAGTTTCATCCTCTGGCTTTAATCGGTTGTCATATTCGGCACGTTTTTCAGGATTTGACAAGATATCATAAGCTTGCTGAACATCTAAGAAAATTTCAGTTTCACCGGGAGCTTCATTTTTATCGGGATGCAAACGTTGCGCCGCCTCAAAATAGGCTCGCTTGATTTCATCTTGTGTTGCATCTCGAAAGATGCCTAAAAGTGCATAATAGTCTAGCAATTTTTTCCTCTACTGAATCATTTTTACTAATACAACTGAGATATTATCAGGACCGCCAGCCGCATTCGCCGCGTTGACCAATTTCTGACAAGCATGCTCTAAGGTATCGGTATCTTTTATCGTTCGGTGCATTTCAGCATCGCTTAAAACGCCCCAAAGCCCATCACTACATAGCATCAACATACCTTTTTTAGGGAAAGATGTAGTGAAAACATCTGGCTCTAGAACTTCACCCTGCCCTAAAGCTCGATATAAGACATTCTTTTGCGGATGCACCGCCGCTTCTTCCGCGGTAATTTGCCCCAATTCTTCTAGGCGACCAACCAAAGAATGATCCCGTGAAATCAAATCAAAGCGCCCATCAGGATAAATTGAATATGCACGGCTATCACCGACATGGGCAACGGTAACTCGCTCCCCTAAAACGAGTGCCGCTGTTAATGTAGTCCCGCTACCGGGGGCATCGCGCTGAATTGCCTCTTGCGCCTGCATAACCCCATCAAGCATTATATCTTGAAGCGATTCATCCAAAGGAGTTGCTTGCAAATCAAAAAGATAGGGGTAAAACTTCTTCATAATATGCCCATTGAATATTCGCATTGCCGTATTGCTGGCAATTTCTCCATACTGATGTCCTCCCATACCATCTGCGACTATATATAAGCCAAAAGAGATATTCCCTGCATTTCCTGCCAAAGTAGCAGTAATTACAGAGAGGCTATCCTCATTAAGCTCACGCTTCTTCCCAACAGATTGGGCACTTGCAGCAACCAATTGCTGCACATCATATTTCATTGCCTGATGGGCAATAATATCTTCTACTTGTTGCGGAGAAAGCGGAACTGTTTCAGTTTCATGCACAACTTCAACTTTCACCACTTCTTCTTTCTCTTCCTTTTCTTTTTGAAATATTTTTTTTATAGATTCGAACACAAAAAACTCCTTCTTCCATAAGCTTCTACAAATTTTCTCTCATT
>CAZAWS010000158.1:0-2484 GCA_964488755.1 uncultured Anaerolineaceae bacterium
AATCAAGATGCTCAGCCAGAGCCAGTAGGTGCGTTTTTTTTCCAAAGTGGGTTTCTCTTGGTGTAGGGATGTGTTTGTTGATAAGGTCTATTTTATCTTATTTTAAAGAAAAAGAGCCGAGCGGTTTTTGCTCGGCTCTCTTGATTCCCTGATTTGCTGATTCTCTAGCTTCCTAATTATTACTCCCCGCCCTCTCCAAAAACTAAATCTGCGGGCATACCCGGCTTTAACATGCCGTCTACATTCATAACCGATAATTTGATGGCGAAAACAGTCGTCTGTCTTTCTTCTTTGGTTTGGACGTTGCGCGGCGTGTATTCGGCTTGGTCGGCGATGTGAACAACGTTTGCCTCGAAACTCTCTTCGGGGAAAGAATCAACAGTCAGCGTAGCCACATCGCCTAGGCTGATTTCCCCATAACGGTCTTCGGGGACGTAAACGGTGACGGTCAGCTCATCTAGTTGTGCGACAGTCATTGCGGTAAGACCGGGGGAGAGCATTTCGCCTATACTGACGTTTTTAGTTAAAATTACACCGTCAATAGGGGAGCTGGTCTCAACTTTTGCTAATTGAGTATCAATTAGTGCCAACCGTGCTTCAACTTGCACCAAAGCTGACTTTGCTTGTTTTAGCATAGCCTCTGTTTGTGCTACGTTTTGCTCTGCCATAATTACTTCGGGAGCGTTTGCACCTGTTTCGGTAGTTCGTAGGCGGTCTATAGCTAAATCGTAGCGTTCTTTGGCAACTACATACTCTGCGCGGGCTTCAAGAATATCTTCCGCGCCTTCTGTGGTGAGGGCATCATCATAATCTTCTATCGCTTCTTCGAGATCGATTTTGGCATCGTCTAGTACCAATTTTGCGGCATCTTTCAGGTCTCCGCTGGGGGTTGCTTCGTGGATCTCATCCGCGGCTTCAAAGGCTAGGCGGGCATTGGCGAGCGATGCTTCAACGTCAAGAAAGTCTTCGCTTCCCGCTTTTTCGCTGGTTTCGTTGAGTTTATTTTCCTTTTTCTCTAATGCCTCTAGCGCGGTGTCCACTTCTGCCTCAATTGCGGCATTTTGCTCTTCTATATTGAAATACCAAGTGGGGAGCTTAAATTCGCTCGGCTTGGATTCATCCCAGCTTTCGGTGCGTGTTTCTGCTTCTGCTGAGATTGCCGCAGAGAGCGTTTGCTCGTAAACGAGTTCTGCGCTGGCGAGTGCTACTTCAGCGGCGTTGATATTGGCTTTGATTGTTGCAACAGATGCCAATATATTTTTGCGTTCTGCCAGTAAAAGGCTATCATCTACGCGGAGCAAAACTGTTCCAGCCGAAACTTCTGCTCCTTCATCGGCATTAAGCTCAACAACGCGCCCTCCCAGCTCAGAGCTGAGATTAAGTTCATTGGCTTCGACCACGCCCGATGCCTCGAGCGTCCCGTTTTCTTCATCCGCCGTACAAGCCGTTAAGGCTAAAATCAAAATTAGGGTTAAAAATAGTATTCTCTTCATATCAAACTCCTTTGTAAAATATAGAATGATGAACACAAAGTGTTCTGCATTTATCTATTTCATGCTGGCAATAAAAACATCCTCGAGTGATGCCTCAATAATAGCCATTTCTTCCACGTCAATCTTTTCTTTCTCGAGCATTTTTTTTATCTTTTTTGGGGCAATTTCGGGGGCAACTACATGCACGAGCGAGCCATAAAGTTCTACCTCTTGGGCTAAATTGGCGGCACGCAGGATTTTGAGCGTTTTGATTGCATCTGATGTGACCAACTCTAGCACCTGCCCCAGCATCATATTTTTTTTGATTTCAGCAGGTGAACCACGCGCAATGATTTCACCACGCTGAATGAACGCCAAATTGTGACAATGCTCAGCTTCGTCCATATAGTGTGTGGTCACAAAAATAGTCACACCATCGGATACAAGTTCGTAGAGCAGATTCCAGAATGCGCGGCGTGAGATCGGGTCTACGCCTGCGGTGGGTTCATCAAGAAAAATGAGTTCAGGGTGATGCAAAATCGCCGCGCTGAGTGCCAGCCGCTGCCGCCATCCACCCGAAAGGTCTTTTGTTTTGGCATTCTCTCGACCTTCCAGCCCAGCCATTACGAGCGCATCTTGAATACGGGATTTGAGATCCGTATTATTCAACCCATACGCCGCGCCATAAAATTGCAGATTTTGCTGGACGGTGAGATCGTTATACAAGCTGAATCTTTGGGACATATAGCCGATTCGTCCCTGAAGTTTGGCTTGGTTGCCCTTAACTGGCATCCCGAGGGCGTGAACATCTCCCGAACTAGGTGCCAGCAACCCCAACATCATGCGGATTGTGGTCGTTTTCCCCGACCCATTCGGACCAAGAAAGCCGAAAATTTCTCCGCGTTTGGCGGTGAAGTTGATTCCATTAACCGCGGTGAAATTGCCGAAGTTTTTGGTGAGATTGTTGGTGATAATTGCAGGAGTATTATTCATAGTTTTTTGAGCGTTTTTT
>CAZAWS010000158.1:2584-5140 GCA_964488755.1 uncultured Anaerolineaceae bacterium
TTCGCGTTAAAGCTGTTTCTATTTAATCCAACGTTTTTCGTACAAACCTCAACGAGAAAGTCATAATGATTGTGCCAAGAACTGCCAACGCAGTGACATGGGACCAAAGAACATTCATCCCCGCGCCTTTGAGCAGGATACCGCGTAATATCTCCAGCCAATGATGGGCGGGGACGATATTCGCAACAAATTGTAAGGCTTGCGGCATCGATTCGACTGGAGCCGCGTAGCCCGTGAACATAAAGTCGGTCATGCCAATGAGCATAACGAGCAAGAAGGCTTGCATCTGTGTTTTGGAGATAACGGATATCACCATCCCCTTGCCGAGTTCAACGAGTAAATAGCCAAAGGCAAGAAGAAAGAGCAATGGGAGTGAGCCGCGTATTGGCACTTTGAAGACAAAATGCACCATTGCAAGCATTAGCGTAAAATCGGTCATTGCAATAATGATGACCGGGATAGCCTTCCCGATGATGATTTCAAGTGAAGAGAAAGGCATCACGAGTAATTGCTCTAAGGTTCCCAATTCTCTTTCACGGGAGAAGGCGAGCGCGGCAAAGAGTAGCGTGGTGAATTCGAGCATCAATCCCATTTCGGCGGGAGTTGTGTATAGAGCTTCACTGAGTGCCTCATTAAACCAAATTCGTAGACGGGGTGCAAACCCTGAGAATTCGTCTGGGGAGAGTTTTAATCTTTTTATAATCAGTTCCTCATTCAATGAAGCGATCACGCCTTCAGCGGCGCGTAATGCCGCTGTGGCAGGGACACTCTCTGCTCCGTTCAAAATCATAGATAGCGTTGGATTCCCGTTTGGTGCAGCCATTTCCTCTGCATAATCGGGCGGAATGATAATCGCCGCACTAATCTGACCGCGTTCAAGCGCATCTTCAATCGTTTGAAAATCATCGACCATCGCTTCTAAGGCAAAGGTTTCAGTATTTTCCAAAGAGATGACTAGAGAACGGCTGGCGGCACTACGATCATGGTCTAAGACCATGAGTGGGAGATTTTGAATGGGGCGGGCAGTTGCCCAACCGACAGCCATCAATTCCAGCACACCGCCGAAGAGCATGAAGGCGGGCAACCACCAATCGTTTTTTAGGTGGATGAATTCTTTTTTTGTGAGGGCGAGAATACGTTTTAGCATAAAATTTTATCCACAGATTACGCAGACTTCACAGATTTTTTTATTTTTATCAAAAAGTTGACATGTTTGAAAGTTCAGAGCTAGACTATCGCGGCGGTTGAGTAACGAAACCAGAGCGAATTTAACCTTGTATGCCGCTTTGATTTCGATACGGGTGACGATGGTACCGTCACCCTACTCAATCGCCGCTATCCTCTGGTTTTGATGTGTTTTTGACCTTTAACCTTAAACTTTTAACCTAGCTTTTTTCTAAAGAACAACGCCGCAATCCCTGTAAAGGAGAAGCCTAAAATAGCCAGCATCACCGCATAGGGCCATAGGATTTCCATTCCAACGCCGGGGAGGAAGATACCGCGCGTGATAATTGCATAATGCGTACCGGGCATTCCGAGAGATTCCATTCGCATAATTTCTGGCATTGATACGATGGGAAAAAAGAGCCCCGTCAGGAAGAATCCGGGGAAGAAAATCATCAAAAAGGAGACACCCATCGCGGCTGCCTGGCTTTTCATAAATACGCCGATGACAATCCCCATGCTAATCACTGCAAACATGAAAAGCGCAGAGAGCGCAAAGAAGAGAGGAAAAGACCCATTAAAAGGCACATTGAACCAAGCCATTGCTAGTAATGGAAGGATGGCCACGTTTACCAACCCTGCAACGATATAAGGAATCATTTTTCCGACCAGCAATTCGCCGCGTCCGATTGGGGTCGCCATCAGTTGCTCCATTGTGCCGTGTTCATGTTCGTATGCGAGGGCGAGCGCAACAGATAACGCCGGGAATCCGAGTACCATCGAAATCAAGCCGGGGATAAGGTCGTTTCGGGGTTTCAATCCGGGGTTATACCAAGTTCGGATTCGCAAATCCAGCGGGTTGAGGGCATCGGCTGAGAATCCCATCATCTGAATTTGTGTAGAAAGAGCATTGTTAGCAAATTCCTCCGCACGCGAGGCGATATGCTCCACCGCAAAGCCACCGCTCTCCGGCTCGGTGCCGTCAATAATCACCTGCATCGGCATCCCGCGCATGGACAGTAAATCGCGCGAAAAATCGGGCGAAATCACGAGCGCGGCTTTCACTTTTCCGTGCATTAGCAGGCTCTCAATTTCGGCAATCGAACCGACTTGCGCATATAAATCAAGGTCGTTTCCTGAGACTATTTGCTGCACAAAATCACGCGATGTTGCGCTGCGGTCATAATCCAAAACGGCGATGGGGATGTGCTGCAACTCAACCGTGAGCGCATACGCCATCAGCAAAAGCATCGCCATTGGCGTGAAGACGACCAACATGAGCGTGCTTCGATCGCGGATGATATGCTGAAATTCTTTGCGGGTAATTGCGAGGATGTGACGGAGGGACATGGTTTTCCTTATAGGGGATTGGTAGACCAGTAAATCAGTAGA
>CAZAWS010000159.1:0-5128 GCA_964488755.1 uncultured Anaerolineaceae bacterium
ATTTTCTCGAATTTTACAACAAAAAAAGTAAAGCTGATAAAATGGTATTGTTTTGTGATTTTTTGGCTCTTTAGGATTTCGAGGTAGAGTGCTAATAAGCCATAAAATTATCCACAGATTTTGCAGATTTTTTCTCACTCTTCGTGTAAATTCGTGTGGCTTCGTGGATTCTTTTTTTGAAAATACCTCAAAGTCCCTATTTTTTTTCACGTCTTACTATTGTACCCTTATGCTTATCATCATTACAATTGCCATCTTTTTTATTAGCGCACTTGCTTTGCTTCTTTTGCGCCTATTTAACCCCGACTTTCGTTATTCATGGTCAGTTGCGGTTATAGGCGTTTTTTTTGCATGGTTGAGTGTCTTTTTTTGGCAACTAAAAATGCCGATTTTGCTTGCACTCCCTGCTTGGCAACCAGAAAGTCTTTTTATCGATTCGCCCGCTCTACTCGCAGACGGACTCTCTTGGGTTTATGCTTATAGCCTAGCAACGCTGGCTTTAGGGGTTATTTTTACGGCTGTAGCTCGTGAAAATTTTCCTAGCACGCCCGCTTGGGCAGGAACTCTTGCTCTCGGTGCAGTCGGTATTTTAGCTGTGCTTGCAGAAAATCCCCTTACCCTTGTTATCACTTGGACTGCCATAGATTTAGCAGAACTAAGCACTTTATTGGCATCTGTACATGAAAAAAAGCAACGCGAACACGTTGTGATTTCATTCTCAACACGCATTCTTGGCACAGGCTTCTTGCTCTGGGCAGGGATGGTGAGTCTGACAGAGGGAACTTCGCAAAACTTTCTCACCGCATCGCAAAATGCAGGCGTTTATATGCTTATTGCGGCGAGTTTGCGTTTAGGCATTCTGCCCATGCACATCCCCTTTAGAACAGAATCAGCACTACGCCGCGGTTACGGGACAATGCTCCGTCTCACTGCCGCCGCATCTAGTTTGGTATTGCTGGCACAAATTCCGCAAGAAAGCCTTCAATCACCCATCGTCCCTTATTTATTGGGCATAATTTCTTTAACCGCCCTCTACAGTGCCTGGATGTGGTTTCAAGCGAAAAAAACCCTCGATGCCCGCCCCTACTGGATATTAGGCATGGCTTCGTTGTCTCTTTCTGCAACCTTACGCGCCAATCCTGTTGGGAGCGTTGCCTGGGGAGTTGCACTTGTGCTGGGTGGTGGAATTTTATTTCTCTCTTCGGTTGAAAATAAATGGCTCAACCGCCTCCTTTTAGGAAGCCTGATTGCCATATCCACTTTGCCACTAACACTCACCGCAACCGCTTGGGAGAGCAATACCGCACAATGGGCAGGATTTTGGGTCATCTTACTTCCTGCACACGTTTTACTTTTAGCGGGATATTTCCGCCACGTCCGCCGCAAAGATAAAGGCAGCTTCAAAAGTCATAATCGTTTTACCTCGCTCGCCTACCCAATAGGCATTGGCATTATGCTATTTTCTTTACTACTTTTAGGCTTTTGGGGCTGGGAAGGTTCAGCCTCACTTGGTGCATGGCTATTTGCCTTGGCATCCCTTTTCTTAACCGCTTTAGTTATTTGGTTTTTACCACGCATCAACGTTTTTGTTCCACTTCAGGCGCACTGGATTACAGAAACAAAGCCTCAAAAAAGAAAAACTTTCATCTACGATTTCTTTTTGAGCCTCTACTATTTCCTGCGCGGTTGGTTTCAAAAAATAACCAATATCCTTGAAAGCGATGGAGGGATTTTGTGGGCTTTACTCATTATCATACTCTTCGCTTCTCTGCTTGCTGAGGGAATTCACTGATGAGCACTCAAATCATTTCGTGGATTGCCGTATTGATACTCTTTTCTGCCACACTCTCATTTCTCATCACACAAGACTGGCGTTGGAACTTAGCCGCGCTTGCCTTACTCTATCTTGGCGTTTTTTGGCTCACACAAATACACTGGACTTTTTCAATGTCTGCCGTAAAACTGGTAACGGGATGGATGGTCGCCACAATTTTGGGGATTACCCGCTCCGCCCTTGACCCAGAACTTGATCCCGCACTCCAACATTTATCCTGGTCTCAGGGCAGATTCTTCCGCATCCTAACGGCTTTTTTAGCCTTATTTCTCGCCATTTCAACCACCCCAACCATCACAAACCTGCTCCCCGGCATCGGTGCTGTCGAAGTTGCCGGCAGTCTCATCCTGCTCATCATGGGACTTCTTCTCTTAGGGCTAACCACAGAGCCTCTCCACGTCATTATCGGTTTGCTTACCTTTATAGCTGGTTTTGAAATTCTCTACGCCGCAGTTGAAGATGCCACCCTAGTCGCCGCATTACTGGCTATTATCAATCTCGGTTTAGCCTTAGTAGGTGCCTATCTAATTACCGCAAATGCAGAAGAAAATCAGGAAAAAAACGAATGAGCGCACCCTTAATTTGGATTGGTATCCCCCTCCTGCTCGCCCCTCTTCTCTGGTTGATCAAACGCGCCGACATCATCGCCTTGCTTGGTGGCATTAGCGCACTTTTTCTATCGGCACTGGCTTGGCTTATTCCCATAAATACCGCCATCCGCATTACTGCAAATATCTCATTCAAAATATCTGATTCTATCGAAATTTTAGGGCGGCAAATCATCATCAGCCCCGAAGACCAATCCCTTTTGACTCTTCTTTATGGGGTAGCTGCACTCTGGTTTTTCGGCTCTAGTGCGGCATATATCGCTCGCCGCTTTGTCCCATTAGGAATGACAATTCTTGCCCTACTTATTGCATCTCTCGCAGTAGAGCCATTCTTATACGCCGCCCTTATTATTCAAACCGCCATCTTAATCGCAGTTCCCCTCCTTTCACCGCCCGAAGATAAGCCCGGACGCGGCGTTATTCGCTTTTTGATTTACCAAACCTTAGCCATGCCCTTCATCCTCTTTTCTGGCTGGCTCTTAGCTGGCGTAGAATCTAGTCCCGGCGATATCGAACTACTTACGCAAGCGGCGGTATTATTGGCACTGGGATTTGCCTTTCTTCTCTCCATTTTCCCACTCTTTACATGGATTCCCCTCCTCATGGAAGAAGCCTCCCCTTACGCAGTGGGATTCGTTCTTTGGCTCTTACCAACCGCCGTCTTCCTCTTCGCTCTCGGATTCCTAAACCGCTACGCTTGGTTACGAGAATACCCGCAACTCCCCAATGCTTTGCGCACCGCGGGGCTACTCATGGTGCTGACTGGAGGTCTTTGGGCGGCGTTCCAACGTCACCTTGGACGGATGATGGGCTACGCCTCTATCGTCAACACGGGATTTTCGCTCTTGTCCCTGAGTTTGATTGCCGACCATCAACTTTCTGCCTTCTCTTTGCTCCTGATTCCACAAGCGTTGAGCTTAGCCGTCTGGTCACTCGCCCTCTCGGTATTGAAAATGCGAGAAAAATCACTCGACTTTAAAGATATGCAGGGAATAATGCAACACTACCCCATTATTATCAGCGGCATAATTTTTGCCCATCTTTCTGCAATAGGGTTGCCCCTTTTAGCGGGCTTTCCACCTATTATTGCCATCTGGAATGGCGTAGCCAAAAAAGAGATTATCGCCGCATCCTGGGTTGCTTTAGGGCTGGCAAGCCTTTTAACAGGCGCGATCCGTACTTTGGCGGTTGTGGTCATGACTAATGATGAAGATGGCTGGACGTTAAATGGCGGGACATTGCAAAACATCCTAATCGGTCTGGGTATTTTCTTCATCTTGCTCTTGGGCATTTTTCCGCAATTTTCATATCCTGTTTTGAACAACCTACCTTCAGCCTTTAGGTATATTGGGGGATAAACCTATGCTATAATTTGCCAAACTCTCCATTAGGAGGCACTATGGAATTTGAACAAATTATTAAACAACTAGATTGGTTAGACGAAGAACGGCGAAAAGATAAAGCAACAATCGCCGCGCAAGTTGAGCGTATTGCAGTGCTAAACGGCACAGTTAAAACACTTGATCAGAAAATAAAACCTCTTGAAAGTGCCATAGAAAACTACGCATCGCTCGCCGCAAGGGTGGAACAATTCGACTCATTTCTTTCTCATCAACGCGAGGAAATGAACGAAACATTTGAAAAAATAGAAACCAGCGCAAAAGAACGTGACAAAAATACAAGAGAGAGTTTTCTAAAAGAATTTCCTCCGCTTAATGAAGCGATTACAGATATAGGTAGCAAAATAGACTTCTCTCATCTTGAGCGCGGTCTAAAAGCGCGTGAAGCCGAAGATTTGCGTTTAAGTGCCTTATTTACAGAAATTAGAGCCAGTTTTGATGAGGTCATTAAGAGCAATAAAGATTTAAAATATGCCCAAGATTTATATGAAGATAATCGCCGTCAAGATATTAAACGCTTGACCGATACGCAAGGCGAAATTGTTGCTCTCAGAAAACGCCTTGATGAAGAACGAGAGAAACGTCAGCTTAATGCAGATACACTAAAAAATATCGATGTGCGCGTTGCTGAAGTTTTAGCCAGTGAGCATAAACGGAAACAAGAACAAAGTGAGTATTTTGATAAATTCTCTGTTGAGCAAATAGATCGTGAACGCGCTTGGCAAAAATGGATAGAAGAAGCGGATAGGTTTAACGAAAAAACGGAGCTACTTGAAACCCACCTGCAAAGATCCGAAGAGACCACTCGTGCCGCCCAAAAAGCAGAAAAATCTTACGCAGAAATTAGCCAAAAAATTGAGCGGCGCGTTCACGAAATTGTTGAAATGCAACGTCTCTCTGAAGATAAATTACGGCAAGAATGGGTCACTTTCAAAGCCGATGACCAAAAACGCTGGACAGGGTATGGGCTTACCCAAGACGAAACCATGAAAGGCTTGCAGAAAAAAGTTGCTACAGTAGAAGAAAAAATAACTACTTTAGGTGACGATGCCCAAACTGTAGAAGATAAATTAGAACAAAATACAAATATAACAGAACATCAAATGCAAGAGCTGATGAACTGGGCGCATGAATGGCTAACCGCATCTGAACGCGTAATGGGGCATGAGAAAAAATCTTAACGCGTTTTCATTGAAAGCCAAAACTCATAAAATAGCAAGCGAGAAAAAAATGTAAGCGTTCAGCCATATTAAAATTATGCCTTAATCTTTCAACGCAAATGTCGC
>CAZAWS010000160.1:0-5116 GCA_964488755.1 uncultured Anaerolineaceae bacterium
TGGTCATCTTTGCACATATAAAAAACAAAAAAGTTTTTAAAATCCGCGAAAATCTGTCTAATCCGTAAAATCCGTGTTCTATTTTGAGTCCTCTGAACGCTTACCTTTTTAAGTATGAAGTTTCAACAGTCCTGTGCCTTGTCGTTGACGTGTACGTTGTATATAGTCTTCAACAAGTTTAGAAGGGTGTGGCTGACTGCCGCCCATAATAAGATAACCGGGTGCCCAAAAATCACCAGAGGGGTTCTCGTCCATTTTTCGCGGGAAATCGCGGAAGATTTTTTCTGATGTTTGTTTACGCATAATGCGCATAAGGTATCCCGGCGATGTGGTTGGTGGCACATTGACCACCCATTGTAGATAATCAGGACGTATAGAGAGATATTCTAAACGCCATCCAAAAGCGATACTGATATTGGGCATCCAGTTAGAAAGTCCCTCAGAGAGGTCGCCCGTGAGATGATGGGTGTTAAAACGCGGCACAAGTAAGCAGGCATAAGTTAAATCATACATGCCTGATAAAACTGGCTCGAGGGCGTTCGGTTCAGAAGCAGAAATACCAGACACCGATTTTAGGCGAGTGTCAATTAACTCCTCCGGCTTCGGCTTAGGAGCTGGTGTTACAGGGCGAACAGGTTTTGATAAACGCGTTGCGTTAAGGTCTACCTCAAGGCTTTCTGATGGATGCGCTTCTTGAACGCGTGTTTCTGCAAGATCAACTTGCATTTCCGGAGAGTGCGCTTCTTGAACACGGGTTTCAGCAAGCTCTATTTGTACCTGTGGTTTCGCTTCAAAATAATCATTTGAACGAATAGCTGGGGAAGCTTCTTGGGAAACAACTGCGCCCTCCCTGCGTGCTATTTCTGCACGTGCTTTGGCAAAGGGGTTAGGCATTGGCTCGTTAAATATCGAGCTTTGAGTAACTTTGGGGCTAGGGGGGCTAACGGGTGCAGGTGTTCTCACCTCAGATGCCGCACTAACGGGATTGGGGGCAGGGATATTCTCTAAAATCTCGGAGATCTGGGGAAGGTTATTATCATCATCTTCGTCACCAAACTCAAAAAGGTCTATGAGGTCTTTTTTTTCTTTTTCTTGTGGAGAATACTCTTCCTGAGCGGGAGATTCGGGGGGAAGCTCAGGGGCTTCTTTTGGCGTTTCTTGCAATGAAAAAGCAAGCGATTCTGCAAGATGAGTTGCCTGTCGCCGAATTGCGCTAAAAGGCGTTTCGGCATCAAAAACCATGACAAGGGCAATTTCATCCGCAAGTTCTGTGGCGTAGAGCATGTGCTCTGCTTGCGTTGCCTTAAGACGAAGGAATTTGAGCAAGTCGCCCGCTTTTTTATCTCTCGTTACAATTTGCACCAATTCAGCAGATGCCGTATCTGAAAGCTGACCAGCGTAAGCCCACATCTTTTCATCACGAATAATTAATGTTGCTTGTGCAGATGATTCTAGCGTTAAGCGAGTAAGGTGTTGAGCGGCTTTATTAACATCTTCTAGCCAAGAGATTCCCCCCTTTTCACCTACTGCATTTTTTGTTTTCTTAAGGGGTTCTTTCGTACGAGAAAAAGAAAGAGAAGGGCTGATCTTCTCGTCTAATATACGCAAAAGGTCGGGAACAAAAAAGGGCTTGCCAAGAAAACTCCACGGGCGAAGCTCATCATAACGCGGCATACTTTGTCGAGGGGAGATAACGATAAGGCGCAGATTAGGGTCTTTTCTACGCAAAGCAAGCCCAAGGTCAAGAATGGATTCGTTTTCTATATCCGTATCTAAGAAAGCGTGTGTGAACTTACGCGTTTTCATTTTATATAACGCCGCGGCACCATTATCCACTATTTCAGCATAAGTCGAAATAGGCTTTTCTAAGCTTTGGTGAATATGCTCACCAAAACTAGGCTGTGGGGTGACAATTAGCAAGGAGTATGACATTGATGAAAGTTTATCACGCGTAAGATGGAGAATCAAGCCTAGCTATTGGAAAAACAATGGTATAGTCTAAAAAACTCAACTTGACTTTAATGGGTTGTTTATGCTATCAATTAAGGAAACTATTTTGTGAGGTTATTTAATGCATCGAGAACGCGTCTCTGATAATGTTTATTGGTTCCAAAGTGATATTTATGCTCAGGTTACAGCAGGTGTTATTGTTGGACCTAAATGGTCAGTACTGATTGATACACTGGCTTTACCCGAAGAAACACTTGCGATTCGTGATTTTATTACCCGAAATCTTCAAACAGAAATTCGCTATATTATTAATACCCATTACCATGCGGATCATTCGTGGGGAAATTGTTTTTTCCCAGAAGCAACGATTATAGCGCATGCTCGCTGTCGTGACTTATTGGTAGAGCGTGGTATTCCTGCCTTGAAAGAAGTAAAAAAGCACAGTGCTACTTTCGATCAAGTTGAAATTACCTTGCCGCATATCACACTTGACGATGGGGAAATGACACTGGCTATAGGCAAAAAACATTTAAGGATTATGGCGGCACCCGGTCATAGCGAAGATGGGATTGCCATTCTTGTTGTTGAAGATCGTGTTCTTTTTGCTGGCGATGTTTTGATGCCTATCCCATACCTCCTTGATGGAGATATGGATGAAATGCGTGCTACGTATGAGAAGTTTCATGGGTTACTTTTAGAGAATATCGTTCAAGGACACGGCGAGGTTATTTTACGCGGTGAGGTTGCTCCATCTATTGATAATAATCTCAACTACCTCAACGTGCTAGAAAAAGCCGCTAAAACGGCACTTCGCCGAAAATCACCCATGGAATACTTAGCCAAACAGGATGTAGAAAAATGCGGGAAAAGTCGCATTATTCTCGGCGGTCTTTCCGCAGAATTGCACCAAAGAAACTTAGAACATGTTTATAACCTAACCCTAGAGAAAGTAAAAGCAGAATAAAAAAAGCCCTTGAAGTAAAACTTCAAGGGCTTTTTCTTTTTTTAAACGTCAAACTCTCAAAAATCATGGCACTTACTGCACTAGAAAAATATGGCTTTATTTAATTATCTTCCTTCTCGGTTTTTTCCACCCCTACACCCCACCCCTCTTTTTTACGCCATCCATGCAATCGTTCTTCCCCAGCCAACAAACGCTTGATATTTGGACGCAATGCCCAAATAAGCAAAATCTCTGCAAAAACGCCATAAAGAACATATTCCCACGGCGACAAACCTAACCAAGCACGCACTGCAAAAATAACAATCGCAATCACAGGAACACTCATTGTCATTACAGACGCATAGCCAACCCCAAAGAAAACTAAAAAACCAACGGGAAAAATAATAAAAAGCGAGGGAAACCACAACCCCACAGCACCACCAGCACTAACTGCGCCCCCTGCACCGCCGCCAAAATGGATTTTTCCGTCTTTCTTTTTAACCAAAAATATCGAATAATTATGCCCAAGAATCGCAGCAATTGGCGCGAGCACCTCTGCCCACACCCCAACACCAAGAGCCTTAGCAATCCAAACCGTGATAGCCGCCTTTAAAATATCTAACATCCCAGTCGCAAAACCGGGCCAAAAACCAGCCGCACGCATAACATTCGTTCCCCCCGTACGCCCACTTTGAACATCTCTCACGTCCTTTCCCGTTCGTATTTTAACCATCAAAAACCCGATGGGGATAGAACCGATTAAATAGCCTAATAATATAACAAGAATGCTCTGAAAAAACTGCATATATGCCTCCAAAATTAGTTCACTTGTGGTAACACAAACTTATCTACAACGTTACTCTTTGGATGAATATAGGAACTCGCGCGCGTTTTTAACTTGCTTTCGTTATGGATGCTTCTCCCTCTACCCAAACCAAAACCCCGCGCCCCAAACCAAAAGCAACATCACCGCCGGCTCAACAGCCGCCCTGCGAATAGGAATCCCCTCCAACAAATTAGAAGATAAGCTAACTAACGCATAAAGCGGTGCCAACAACAAAGCCCCATAACGAATAGGCGAGATGGGCAAATAGTGCAATCCAGCCGAGAGTTGAACAATAACCAAAGCAATGCCAATAGCCCACGCCGTTTCCCACTGTCTCCCAAGGCGCAAATGCAAAGTTCGCAAGCCAACCAAAAAACTAGCAATAAAAAACGCAGGGGTTAGCAAGAAAAGACGCAGATTTGCATAACGCAAAGCGAGCACCAAAATCAGATAAAGCGCAAACGATGTCACCGTAAGCACAACCATTGCCGCAGGATAGCTAGTGTCACCAGGACTAACAACCACATATTCAGCCCAAAAAACAAATCCCAGAAAAACACCCCCCAAAGCAAACCCACCCCACCACCACAGCGTACCCAAAGGAAGCAAGTAAAGCGGAATTCCTAAAACCAACGCAGTCAGCATTGGCACAAACCAATACTCAATTGTACGTTTATCCTTTATCAAGGGGTGGCTACGCAATAACCAATCCATCCCCGTTGCCGTTAAACCTGATGCCAAAAGAACAATTACGATACGCACATCAAACTCAAAGCGGATATTTCTTCCGAAAACTTCAAATGCAAGTGCGTAAGCAGTGGTAGAGAGCAAACGTGCCAACGCAAAAGCCAATAAAACAACTGCAACCAAAACACTAATACGATTAAGGTCTGGTGAATAATGATTTGTTTTCATAAAATACTCACAACATCAAACTGGATTTCCCTGATTGTACCTGCCTCAGGGAACACTAAAAGGTTGTTGAAAAAAAAACTGGAAAAAACGAAATTCCTGTTAGTATATGTTTAACCAAAAACACCAGTAACCAACAGAAGTCTCACATAGAGTTTAACACAAAGAAAGAACAAGCAATGGGTAAAACTATCGCAAAAGAAATAAAACGATGCGGTTTCCGTTCAGATGACACTTTGTATGGCGTAGAAAATGCAATGCGTGAACTTCAGCGTCAAATAGGTCTTGCAGGCATGGCGGAGTTTTTAGAAGATGCAAACGATTAATTGCACGCGAAAGCAAAAAACTTAATTACTAGCTTTACTGAAAACTCAGTAAAAGTCAAAAACAGACCGCAAATTAAACGGATCAGGCGGATTTTCCCTGATTCTAAAAACTTTTTTTGTACAAAGATGACAAAAACGTATGAGTTTTCTGAAAAAATA
>CAZAWS010000161.1:0-5115 GCA_964488755.1 uncultured Anaerolineaceae bacterium
GAATTTCAGGGAATGTTATACTTGCCAAAGCAAATATCCTACAAGGAGTACCTCATGCAAAAAGACGATCTTTGGTGGCGCGATGGCATTATATATCAAATTTATCCGCGTTCATTTAACGATACCAACCACAACGGCTTAGGCGATTTGCCCGGCATTACCGCTCGCCTCGACTACCTCAAAGATTTAGGCGTAGATGCCCTCTGGCTCTCCCCTTTTTACCCCACACCAGATGCCGATTTTGGCTACGATATTAGCAATCATGTGGATGTTGATTCGCGTTTTGGCTCACTAAAAGATTTTGATACGCTAATAGAGGAAAGCCATAAACGGGATATTCGCATCATCCTTGACCTTGTGCTTAATCACGTTTCCGATCAGCATCCTTGGTTTCAACAGTCGCGCGTTAATTCTTCCAACCCCAAACAGGATTGGTTCATTTGGCAGGATTCCATCCCCAACAACTGGGAATCGGTCTTTGGTGGCAAAGCGTGGACTTATGACGAAAAACGCGGGCAGTATTATTACCACATGTTCCTCAAAGAACAGCCCGATGTCAATTGGCGCAACCCCGAAGTGCGTAAAGCCCAAATGGATGTTCTGCGTTTCTGGCTCGAACGCGGCGTAGATGGTTTTCGGCTAGATGTTTTTAACGTCTATTTCAAAGATGAGCAACTGCGTAACAATCCCAAAAAATGGGGACGAAGAGCCTTTGACCGCCAGCACCATATTTACAATAGTGATCAACCAGAAATGGAATCGGTGCTAAAAGAAATGCGCGACATCTTAGATGAATATCCCGAACGATACGCAGTGGGTGAAACATTTTTAGCCACGCGTGAAAAAATAATTCGCTATAACGGTACCGATAAACTGCACGCCGCCTTTGATTTTGAGTTTCTATGGAGCAAATATAAACCTGAAAAATTCCTAAAAGCCATAGAAAATTGGGAAGACCTCGCCGAAGAAGCGCAGATATTTCCCAATTATGTGTTGAGCAACCACGATGTGCCCCGCCCAGCTACACGTTATGCTAAAAGTGAAGATGATGCCCGTGTCAAAGTGATTATGGCGATGTTGCTCACCATGCGCGGCACCCCCTTCCTCTATTATGGCGATGAAATTGGAATGCGTGACATATCATTAAAACGTAGCGAGATTATGGATCCACCCGGCAAAAAATACTGGCCCTTTAATAAAGGGCGCGATGGTTGTCGCTCGCCGATGCAGTGGGATGATTCGGCAAATGCTGGCTTCTCAACAAAAAAACCTTGGTTACCTGTGCACGCCAATTATAAAAAACGTAATGTCTCGGCACAGCGTAAAGATGAAAGTTCAATTTTCAACTTTACGCGTGAATTGATTGCATTACGCAAAGAGAATGTAATTTTAAGACGCGGCAAAATTATTCCCCTTTCTGAGATACCAGATGACGTGATGGCATATTTGCGCCAACACGGAGATGAGCAAGTTTTGGTTTTCTTAAATTTTAGCAAGAAGAATCAAAAAGTTGTTTTGCCAAAAAAAACTTGGAAAGTTCTTTTTTCAAAGAGCAGAGAAAGCGAAGTTGATAAAGAAATCACACTTTTGCCGCACGAAGTGCTTTTATTGAAGAATTCGTAGTGCGAGATTTATCTCGCATTTTATGAGAAGAGCAACATGAATGTTGCATTACGATAGCAAGTTATGAAAAAAAACACCTTAAATCTCTCTCAATATAAAATCACCGCCGTCATCCCTGCCTATAAAGTTGAAAAACAAATCGCGCAAACTTTAGCGCGCATTCCTGATTATATTAGCGAGATTATCGTTGTAGATGACGCTTCGCCAGATAATACGAGTGAACTTATAAAAGAGATAAAAGCCCAAGATCCGCGCATTACGCTCATCAAACATACCCAAAATCAGGGAGTGGGGGGAGCAATGCTGACAGGATTTAAAGAGGCGTTGAAGGGCGGCACTCAAGTTATAATCAAGATCGATGGCGATGGTCAAATGAGCGGATACGATCCCCGCCCTCTCTTGATTCCATTAATTCGCGGGCAAGCGGATTATGTCAAAGGCAATCGTTTTCGAGATTTTGGCGCACTCAAAGCTATGCCCCTTATCCGTCAAATTGGCAATATGGGGCTAGGATTTCTTGTCAAAACAGCCACCGGATATTGGGATTGTTTCGACCCCACCAATGGTTTTTTTGCCATCCGCCGTGAGGCTTTAGAGACCTTGCCTTTAGACAAAGTGCACAAATCCTATTTTTTTGAGACCTCCATGCTCGGCGAGTTATATCTAATTGACGCGGTTCTTCTCGATGTTCCTTACCCCGCTATTTATGGGGAAGAAGAGTCGAATTTATCAGTGGGGAAAACGCTGTGGGAGTTTCCACCAAAATTGACTTATTTATTTTTCAGACGAATTTTAATCAAGAATTTTTTATTCAATTTCAACATGGGGTCAATTTATTTGCTGGCGGGTATGCCCATGCTTCTTTTTGGCTTGATTTTTGGCATCGTGAAGTGGATTAAGTATTTCAACCTGGGTGTGCCAGCCCCAACAGGCACGATTATGATTCCTGTGATGCTGGTTATGTTGGGCGTACAATTTCTGCTCGCCGCGGTAAATATCGATATGCAATCTGTGCCCCAAAAGCCAATTTCGGAAGGTGAATTAGATGTACTGGACGGATGAAAATCTCGGCACGCGCGTACCCCAAACATGCTTGCCCTGAACCAACCTTTTTCTGATGTAATCGTGACTTTGTCCCCCTGTTTGTCTGCGGCAAAACCAACTCAAAGATTTAGATGAGCTCAAACGTTAATCTTTTTCTAATGAAATTCGACTTGCACTTTTTATCAACTTGATGTATTATATTGTCAGCAAATGATTGGGTGCCCCCCTCACCCAGTCATTTGCTATTTAAGGAATAAGAGTCGCTGATATCTCAGCGACTTTTTTGATTCTAAGGACAGAGTTAAAAGAAAAACGGGCGACTATTTTATAGTCGCCCGTTCTGATTACTGAAAACTGATTTACTGATTTACTGATTTACTGCCTTACTCCACCACTTCACCCTCAACAACATCTTCATCGTTATCGTTTTCGGGAGCGGCTTCACCAGCAGGAGGGGGAGGAGCCTGTTGGGCTTGCTCTTGCTGGTAGAGTTGTTCGCTAATCGCGTTGAAGGCGTTTTGTAAGTCTTCGGTTGCGCCTTTGATGCTGGCAGCATCATCACCTTCGGCGGCTTTCTTCAAAGTTTCAACTTTTGATTCAATATCTTTGCGATCACTGTCTGTGACTTTATCGCCTAATTCTTTGAGAGTCTTTTCGGTCTGATAGCCGAGATTATCTGCACTGTTTTTCAGGTCAATTAGTTCACGCCGTTTTTTATCATCGGCTTCGTGTTCTTTGGCATCTTTAACCATTTGGTCAATATCGCTCTTATCTAAATTCGTAGAGGCGGTGATGGTCACTTTTTGTTCTTTGCCGGTCGCTTTATCTTTAGCGGTGACATTGATGATGCCATTCGCATCAATATCAAAAGTGACTTCAACTTGTGGAATACCGCGCTGTGCGGGGGGAAGACCATCTAAGCGGAAGCGTCCTAAAGTCATATTATCGCTAGCAATTGGGCGTTCGCCTTGTAAAACGTGGATGTCTACCGCAGTCTGGTTATCTGCCGCGGTGGAGTAGACTTCGGTTTTTTGCACAGGGATTGTGGTATTGCGTTCAATCATCACTGTCATCACATTGCCCATAGTTTCTACCCCCAAAGAAAGGGGCGTTACGTCTAAGAGCAGGATGTCGTTTACTTCTCCGCTAAGAACACCAGCTTGAATTGCGGCACCAATTGCTACAACTTCATCGGGATTTACGCCTTTGTGCGCTTCTTTGCCGGTTAATTTGCGTACCAATTCGTGTACCATTGGCATACGAGTTGAGCCGCCGACCAAAACCACTTCGTTCAATTCGTTAGCCTTCATCCCGGCATCTTTCAATGCGGCTTCAAAGGGCGTTTTGCAACGGTTGAGCAAATCTTCGGTCATTTGCTCAAATTTGGCTCGGGTTAGTTTCAATTGCAAATGTTTAGGTCCAGAAGCATCTGCGGTGACGTAGGGCAGATTGATTTCTGTTTCTTGTACGGTTGAAAGTTCAATTTTTGCTTTTTCTGCCGCTTCACGTAAACGTTGGAGAGCGGGTTTATCTTTTCTTAGGTCAATGCCTTGCTCTTTTTTGAATTCGTCAGCCGCCCAATTGACAACTGCATGGTCCCAGTCATCGCCGCCGAGATGGGTATCGCCATTGGTCGATTTGACTTCGATAACGCCGTCCCCAACTTCCAGCACGGAAACGTCAAAGGTTCCACCACCCAAGTCGAAAACAAGGATGGTCTCGTCTGCTTTTTTATCCAAGCCATAGCTCAGGGCAGAGGCGGTCGGCTCGTTGATGATTCGCATCACTTCCAATCCCGCAATTTTACCGGCATCTTTTGTTGCTTGACGTTGGCTATCGTTAAAATACGCGGGGACGGTAATCACAGCTTTGGTAACTTTTTCACCGAGATAGGCTTCGGCATCGGATTTGAGTTTTGCGAGAATCATTGCCGAAATTTCTTGGGGGCTATATTCTTTGCCCGTTATAGGAATTTTGACGAGGACGTCTTTGTTTGAACCTGCTATCGCCTTGAAAGGCACCATGCCACGTTCTACGGCGGTTTCATCAAAGCGCCGTCCGATAAAGCGTTTAATCGAATAAATTGTGTTATCTGAGTTGATTACTGCCTGACGTTTTGCCGTTTGTCCAACAAGACGTTCACTGTTTTTGTTGAACGCAACTACAGAGGGGACTAAACGCCCACCCTCAGCTGAAGTAATAACAGTGGGGTCTCCACCTTCCATAACGGCAACTACGCTGTTGGTTGTTCCTAAATCTATACCTATAATTTTGCTCATTTTTCGCTCCTATTAAGAGAAATGTTTTATTTTTTTAGTGCAGACTTTGGAAGTCTGATTTTTTTGATAAGTTGATATTTAAAGGATAACGGATAGATGCAAGAATTTCGTTAACGAAAGGTAAGAAAAATATAAACAATGACTTTAAATAGAAAAATCCCGAAAGGTT
>CAZAWS010000162.1:0-5079 GCA_964488755.1 uncultured Anaerolineaceae bacterium
TGGTCTACTGGTCTACTGGTCTACTGGTCTACTGGTCTACTGGTCTACTGGTCTAACTGGTCTACTGGTCTAACTGGTCTACTGATTTACTGAGTTTTCAGTGATTTACTGGTTCACTGGTCTCACCACCTCTAACGCGTTTGGTATAAGTTCTACTGAAAGTCCACGTAAATTAGAGCCAAAGCTGGTATAAATTTCGCCGTCAATGTGGATGTAGAGAGGGTCTTCAGATTTGAGAGTGATTTTTTTAAATTGCCCGATTTCTACTTCGTCAAAACGCTCTTGGGTGCCATTCATAAATTCTGGAATCATGCGAAATTGTTTCAAACGAGAGATATTATCTGCAATCATATAGTCTAAGATGCCGTCATCGGGGAGGGCTTTTGGCGTCATGGTGAAGCCACCACCTTCACGGGGACCGTTGGCGAGAACGAGCATGAAGACTTCTTTATCCCATTTTTTGTCTTCGCTTTCTAGTTTCATGCGCATCGGTTTAGAATTGAGAGTAATCGTTTGAATAACGGCTGTCAGATACATCAAAAATCCGCGCACTATGGGTAAACGGTGTGAGCGAATGGTGACAATGGCATCAAAGCCGATGCCAAGTGTATTGTCTATATATTCTCTTCTGCCATTTTCATCGGTCATTAACCCTAGGTCTACGGGGGATGATGGGGCGTTAAGGGCTAATGCCATAGCTTGGTTTGGACTGGCTGGAATTTTGTTAGCGTAGGCAAAATCATTGCCTGAGCCGATGGGAACAACGCCTAAAGTGGGGCGTTGTTCGGCTTCTACTTGCATTAGTCCATTGATAATTTCGTGAACTGTGCCATCTCCGCCTGCCGCGATAACTAAATCGAAGCCTTCTTCTCCCGCTTGTTTTGCCAATTCCATTGCGTGCCCTGGGTATACGGTTCCGCTCCAATCTACTTTGCCTTCGTATTCATTCACGATGGGGCGTAAATCGCGCGCCACATTCCACGCACGCCCCATATCTGCCATAGGGTTTAAGATTAGTTTTACTTTTTTCGTCATTTTTGCTCCTCTTTATCTCAGAATTTGATGATTATACCTTTAGAATCAAAAACGGAGACAAAGGGTCTCCGTTTTAATGTGGATAGGACTTCTGGCTGTGCGTCCTTGTTTTGGGCTTGAGTGCTGTATCTCATGCAGAGTGCGGCTGATGGTCGGCACTCAAGTTTGGGGTACGCGCGGTGCGGTTTCCCTATCTTCAAGTTAAATTATCCTAGATGCCCCGTGACAGGTTTTGCAATAGTAAAGTTACCGCGTTGATGTTTTTTAGAGCGATATAATGCCGCATCTGCCGCGCGCAGGAGTTGTGATGCCGTTTGCCCATGAATGGGGAAAAGCGCAATCCCGCCAGACATGCCGATATTGAGTTCTTGACCATCGGGCAGGGTGAAGACAAATTTATCTAATTTGTCTAGCATTTTGTCGGTAACGAGTTTTGTTGCCGGCATATCGCTTTGGTGAAGCACTAGGGTTAATTCATCACCGCCATAACGAGCGAGAAAATCGCTCGTGCGTAATCCTTTCGCAAGGTAAGTGAATAATCTTTGCAAAACTTCATCCCCTACGGCGTGACCATACTGATCATTGACTTCTTTGAATCCATCTAGATCCATCATTACTGTTGCGAAAGAATGACCCGTGCGGTGTGCGGAGGCTAACTCGCTCTCAAGGTGTTCGTCTAAAGCCCTACGGTTTGGTAATCCTGTGAGTGTATCGCTATTTGCCTCTTTACTTATTTGTGCGTGAATACGAGCATTTGAAATTGCGACAGCGGCTTGTTCTGCCAGTAAATATAAAAAGCGCAAATCAGATTTTGAAAAATCTCCGGGGACTGTACGTGAAATACTCATTACACCAACTACTGTATCTTCAAACTTGAGTGGCATCCCTAGAATCGACCCATTCCACTCAGGGGGGGCATCTTTATAAATAGGGTCTTTTTTCATATCGGGAACAATAATTGTTTCTGCTCTTCTGGCAACTTGATAGGTTAAACCGTTTTGGCGTGGTTCAGCGAAACTCTTCTCCTTAAGTCCACTTTCGTCTAGGGCGGCACCAAACTCGAGTAAATCCTTTTGGCGATTATATAAAAATATATGTACTGTACGTGAGTTTTCTAGTAAATCTCTTGCGTCACTCACAACAGCGCGCAATACGGTTGATAAATCGAGACTAGATGAGAGGTGTAATGAAAGGCGTCTTAGGGCGTTTAGTTCAGCCGTTTGTTGCCGTAACATGATTAATAAATGTTGGCTTTCAAGTATATTAGAAGAAATCTCATGCCTAATTGAAGCCATATCTTCTACAGTTAATGTTGTATCCATATTTAGTGTTGCCATAATAGAATCAAAAAGATTAATAATAAATTCTTGGTCAGATGATTCAACCCCTCTTTCTCTTAGGGTTTCTATAATAATTCTTTTAATTTCTTGGTGCATAGATGTCATTTTAATCTCTTTTTCGCAATGTCTACTGTATAAAATACCCTACACTCATACTAAATTCAATCATACCTTCGTCCCATGATTTCGGATATTTTTTATCTTATTCTTTAGTTTTTTTTGATGTATAAATTTCTGTTAGAATGTATGTAAAAAAATAGGCTCTTTAAGCTAGAGTGTTCGTAAGTCATAAAATTATCCACAGATTAGGCAGTTTTTTTCTCACTCTTCGTGTAAATTCGTGTGGACTCGTGAAATCTTTTTTTTGAAAATACCTCAAAGTTCCAAAGACCCCTAAAATATAAACTACTTGATTGGAGAAATAATGACAAAATCAGAACAGAAGCTAGCCACAGCTACCCCTCTCAGCCCTAAAAAACATGCTATCTTGGTTGGGGCATCTAGCGGCATTGGCGCGGCACTCGCACACCGCCTTGCCGATGAGGGCTACCAGATTGCACTCCTGGCGAGACGTGAAGAAATGTTATCAACGCTCACCGATGAGATCAACACAAAATATGGAGAAACGCGAGCAATTTATTATATCCACGATGTTACTGATTACGATGCTGTTTCCGAACTTCTCCCAAAAATCATCACCGATTTGGGTGGACTAGATACCTTCATCTTTAATGCTGGCGTTGCTCACATGGTAGGGCTGAAAAAATATGATTTTGAAAAAGACCGCCAGACCGTAGAAGTAAATTTACTGGGTGCGTTGGCATGGCTTAACCCCGTTGCTGAAAGATTTCAAGAGCTAAAAAGTGGGCAAATTGTAGGTGTGTCCTCTGTAGCTGGCGAACGCGGGCGTGTGGGCAACCCCGCTTATAATACCTCTAAAGCCGCACTTAGCACACATCTCGAGGCACTTCGCAATCGCTTAGATAAATTGGGCGTAAATGTTCTCACTGTAAAACCGGGTTTTGTGCAAACCGATATGGTGAAAGATGCAAAAAAACTCTTTTGGGTTATCTCGCCCGAACAAGCCGCCAAAGATATTTATGAAGCCATGCAAAAACGCAAACAAGAAATTTACACCCCCGCTCGCTGGCGTTTGGTGATGTTTGTTGTGCGCAATATCCCTTCCTTTATTTTTAGGAAACTAACTTTTTAGTTCCATGAAAAAATTAAACCTCACCCAACTCGGCAATTTTAGCAAGTCATTAACGGCGACCGTTTATCACGCTCAGCCCAGATTTACAGAAGAAATTATTGAGATATTCGACTTCGCTCGCGAAAATGGATTGAAGATTGCTCCGCGCGGCGCGGGACGAAGCTATAACGATGCCGCGCTAAAGGGCGGAGGCATCGTCCTTGACCTGAGCTTGCTGCGCTGTGTCCAAGCGTGGGATTCGGAAACAGGCATCCTCCGTGCCCAACCCGGACTAACACTAGAATCTCTGTGGCAGTTCATCCTTTCCGATGGTTGGTGGCCCCCCGTTGTTTCGGGCACAATGAAAACGACACTTGGTGGGTGTTTGGGGATGAATGTCCATGGTAAGAACAATTTTAAAATGGGTACAATTGGCGAACATATCCTCGAGTTTGATGCCGTTTTGCCAAATGGCAAAAAAGTGACTTGTTCTCCCAAAAAAAATAAAAATCTTTTCTATGGCATGATTAGCGGCATGGGGATGCTGGGCATTTTTACCTCTGTAACAATGCAAATGAAACGCGTTTACTCTGGTTTAGTGCATGTGAAAGAGTGGAATGTTCCCAATCTTGAAAGTCAACTCGGTGCTTTGTTCAGGGAATCCCCAGAAAATGATTATATTGTGGGGTGGCTAGATGGGATGGCACGCGGCACATCGTTGGGGCGTGGACAGATGCACGCGGCGAATTATCTGGTGGAAGGCGAAGACGCAGATCCAGATGACACCACGCGCGTCGCGTTTCAAACGCTCCCTGATAAGTTTTTCGGCGTTGTCCCTAAATCTAAATTACATTATTTGATGGGCTTGGGATTAAATAATCTCGGCGTATGGGGCGTAAACACGGCTAAGTATATTGTGGGGCGAGATAAAAGCTATCAACAACCCCACGCCGCCTTCCACTTTTTGCTCGACTATGTACCAGATTGGGAAAAATCTTATGGCAAATATGGGCTAATTCAATATCAATCTTTTTTGCCCAAAGAGACCGCCTTAGATGCGTGGACAGAGATGCTCACTATCTCACAAAAACGCAAATTACCAACTTACCTTGGTGTAACCAAAAGACATCGCCCCGATAATTTTCTTATCTCTCACGCACTGGATGGTTTTTCGCTGGCGTTTGATTTCAAAATTACGAAGAATAATAGAGCTAAATTATCTCAAATGGTGCAAGACTTTGATAAAATAGTGCTTGAAGCGGGCGGGCGTTTTTATTTTGCTAAAAATAGTGAAACTTCGGCAGAGACTGCACGCGCTTTTCTTGGTGCCGAGACTGTAGAAAAATTCCGTACACTTAAAAAACGTTGTGACCCAGAAAATCTTTTATATTCAGATTTATATGAGCGCGTTTTTGCAGAAAATGTGTAGGCGAAGCTAAAGCACTAATTGACATTTTTCTCTGTAATCGGTACACTAATAACAATTATTAGAGATATGTCTTATCCAAATTT
>CAZAWS010000163.1:0-5058 GCA_964488755.1 uncultured Anaerolineaceae bacterium
CATCGTGATTTTCCCGCCTTCGGCGGGAACTTTAATTGTTTTGTAACCCATTAGTATCTCCTTATGGTTTGTTTAGTCTAATAAAAGCGAGAAAATTATAGCAGGGCAGCATCATAGCAGGCAGTGACGATTGTCCCTCACACATCATAATTTAGGCACATTCCCCCCCTTGACAAATCCCAAAGCCAGCTTAGAATCACACCTAATGTTCAAGCAAACTTT
Organism: uncultured Anaerolineaceae bacterium; assembly: GCA_964488755.1. Lineage (GTDB taxonomy): Bacteria > Chloroflexota > Anaerolineae > Anaerolineales > Villigracilaceae > Desulfolinea. The sequence continues at coordinate 223 of CAZAWS010000163.1, forward strand.
TTATTCACCACCACAAACCATCTCGCCCATTGAGGCAGAGCTTGTTATTCGTTTTATTCAGTAGAGAGCCATTCGTGGCTCTCTTTTTTTATACCGCCCCCATCCTAGCCTTCCCCCTCATGGGGAAGGGATAAATTCTCCCCCATGAGGGGGGAGTTAGAGGGGGGCAAAGAGAGAAAAATGCTAAAACTCCCCGGATTAATAGACTCCCATGTTCATGTTCGCGACCCCGGTCAGACCCATAAAGAAGATTGGGATACGGCGACTCAAGCCGCGCTAGCAGGCGGATTTACCGCGATTCTAGCGATGCCCAATACCATCCCGCCCATCTTCGACCGCGACACCCTTGATTTATGCTTGAGTGCCGCCAAATTAAAAGCGCGCTGTGACTACGCCCAATTCTTGGGTGCTGGTCCCAAAAACGCCTCCGCGGTTGCACATCTTGCTAAAGAAGTAGCCGGGCTAAAAATGTATCTCAATTCTACCTTTGGCGAATTGCGTCTTAACGATAAATCTCTCTGGATACAACATTTCGAAAAAATCCCTCAGGAAATGCCTATTGTTCTTCACGCCGAAGGTCAGACAATGATTGATGCCATCCTCATTGCAAAAACTTACGAACATCCTGTTCATATAGCACATGTTTCGCTAAAAGAAGAAATCTTAGCCATCAAAGCCGCCAAAGAACGCGGCATAAAAGTAACCTGTGAAGTTACACCGCATCATTTATTCATGACAAAAAGTTCCCCTCTCCCTGAGGGAGAGGGGGTAGGGGTGAGGGCAGGGCGTCAAGAAGTTCGCCCACGATTAGCCTCAAAAGAAGATGTAGATGCCCTCTGGGATAATCTCGATGTCATAGACGTTTTCGCCACTGATCACGCCCCTCACACCCTCGCAGAAAAAGACGGCAAAAATCCCCCGCCAGGATTTCCGGGGTTAGAAACCGCGCTTCCGCTTTTACTTACCGCCATGAATGAAGGACGCTTGACCCTAGACGATATTGTTGAAAAAATGCACACTAACCCCAAAAAGATTTTCAATCTCCCCGAGCAAAAAGAAACTTGGGTTGAAGTTGACGAAAACGCCAGCTACGAACTCCGCGCATCTAATATGCACTCCCGTTGCGGATGGACTCCTTTTGAAGGGATGCAAGTAAAAGGGCGCGTAACGCGCGTGGTTTTACGCGGCAAAGAAGCCTACAAAGATGGAATGGTTTTAGCGGAGAAGGGGAGCGGTTTGAATCTTAGAAGGTTTGAAGGTTAGAAAGTTCTATGAAAAATTTTACTGACGTAAAACTGGATATATTTGTGCCACAAGAATACGCTCTACAAATCCGTGATGAGTTAGCAAAGATTGGCGTTGGTCATATCGGAGACTATGATCATTGCGTAGCAATCTCTCCTGTTCAAGGCTATTACCGTCCTTTACCAAACTCAAATCCCTTTGAAGGAGAAGTCGGCAAAATTAGCGAAACGACTGAATACAAGATAGAGGTAAATTGCAAACGGGAATTGGTCAACGATGCCATCAATGTGATTAAGAGCATCCATCCTTATGAAGAGCCTTTGATTAATGTCTTTCCCTTGGCAAATCATCTTTTCGATGCAAAGAAATAGGTCATAGACCATGTTAACAACTTTTAGAAATTTTATATTCAGAACCCTTCTCAAACTTCTTTTCAAAAGAAAAGCTACTATCGCGGAGAGCCGTGCAAATTCAGAACGATCTGCAAAGTGGATGGGAAAACTCCCCGAAGAAATTCTTGTCGAAAAAGTAAGTATTGACGCTCTCAATGCTGAGTGGGTTTATACAAGCAAAGCAAGTGAAGATAAAGTTATCCTCTATTTACACGGCGGCGGATATATCATTGGCTCAGCCGATACGCACAGGATGCTTTGCGCCTCCTTAGCTCAAAGTACGAATGCAAAAGTGCTTTTAATAGAATATCGCCTTGCGCCAGAAAACCCATTTCCTGCCGCGTTGGATGATGCTACCTCTGCTTATCGCTGGTTGTTGATACAGCAATTTAAATCTGAGAACATCATCATTGCGGGAGATTCTGCGGGAGGAGGCTTGAGCCTCGCAACGGTACAGAAATTACGTGATGATAATCAGCCACTCCCTGCAGGCGTAGTTTGCATCTCCCCGTGGACAGATTTGACGATGGGCTTTGATTCGCATCGCAGCAAAGCGACCGCGGACCCCATCTTGCGTGCCGATAATTTACAGCTATGGGCATCCAGCTATATGGGCGATGTCAATCCACGTAATCCGCTAATTTCCCCCGCCTTTGCAGATTTTTCAGGTTTCCCGCCCTTATTCATCCAAGTAGGTAGCGAGGAAGTTTTGCTGGATGATTCCCTTCAAGTCGCAGAAAAAGCAAAATCCGCAGGCGTGGATGTGACACTCAAAGTTTGGGAGGGGATGTGGCACGTCTGGCACACGGCAGGAAATTTTCTACCAGAGAGCCGCGCGGCTTTCGAGGAGATTGGCGAATTTGTAAAGAGGATAGAAAAAAAGTAGATGTGCATTGCATCCGCTTTTGGATGCGTTGCACATTGGGGCTAGTAAAAAGCACGCGCCGAACCTGCCCAAGTGAACGCTGTGCCAAACGTAAAGGAAGAAAAGCCGAACTGCGTTGAAACACTCACACCCGAAAATGCGATTGAATTCGGTCGAACTGCAAAAGCAATCTTCTCATGGACAGATATAGATGAGTGCCGTCTCCATAGCCTATACCAGATGATGACGGGCAGAAAACGCCCATTAAACGGTATCAAGCCCAAATTCACGCGCGAAGCGTAAGATTGCTGGTGCGCCAGATAGATGTTGAAGATGGAAAAATGCTTTTGCGTGGCACTCACGTTTGAGTTGTCTAATTCCCAATAAAAGAACTTTAATGCTTATTTGCAATTATAATGAAGATTATTCAAATTAATAGGAGCAAGAAAAATGACTTTTACTCAAGAAAAATGGTCTTTAGAAGACCTTTACCCCGATTTTGATAGCCCCGAATTAGAAGCAAGCTATACAGCACTTGATGAGCAAATCACCGCCTTTGAAGCCTTTCGCCCAAAACTAAAAGCAGATATGGACGTGGAAGATTTTATGGAAATGCTCGAAGCCTCTGAAAAAAGCACGCACATTGCCCATAAACTTTATTCTTTTGCTGGTTTAGCTTTTACCGCAGATACCCAAGACCAAGTGGCGCAATCGGCGCAATCTCGTGCCGAGCAATTTCTTGCCGAAGTGGAAAACCGCACGCTCTTTTTTAGCTTATGGTGGAAAGAACTCGATGCCGAAATTGCCGAACGCTTCATGGATGTGGCTGGCGACTATCGCTATTATCTTGAACAAATTCGCAATTTCAAGCCTCATACCCTCACAGAAGCCGAAGAAAAGATACTCAATATCAAAAACATCACTGGCTCTAGTGCGCTAATCACTCTTTATGATGCCATTACAAATCGCTATATTTATAAACTAGAAATAGATGGTGAAGAAAAAGAAATGACACGCGGCGAGTTAATGTCCTATGCCCGCAATGCCGACCCCGATTTGCGCGCCGCCGCCTATCAGGAACTTTATCGCGTTTACGGTGAGGATGGTCCCATTTTAGGGCAGATGTATCAAACCCGCGCCCGTGATTGGGGCAACGAAAACCTTAAGTTGCGCAGTTTTGCTAATCCCATCTCTGCTCGAAATCTCGGTAACGATATTCCTGATGAAGCCGTAGATACGCTCCTTGATGTCTGTGAGAAAAACGCCGATATTTTTCAACGCTATTTCAAGCTCAAAGCAAAACATATTGGCGTAGAAAAATTGCGCCGTTACGATATTTATGCCCCTGTTGTTAAATCTGAGAAGAAATACGATTTTGATGAAGCGGGCAAAATGGTGATGAAATCTTTCGCCACCTTTGACCCCAAGCTTGCCAGCCTTGCCCAACGTGTTTTTGACGATAAACATCTCGATAGCGAAGTTCGCAAAGGTAAACGCGGCGGCGCATTTTGCTGGTCAGTCACGCCAGAGATGTCTCCTTGGGTGATGCTTAATTATCAGGGCAACGCCGATGATGTGGCAACGATGGCGCACGAACTTGGGCACGCCATTCACTCTATGCTCGCCGAGCATCATACTATCTTCACCTTCCATTCATCGCTCCCACTCGCCGAAACTGCCTCCACTTTTGGCGAAATGATGCTCGTAGACCAACTCCTCGAAAACGAGACCAATGAATCCGTGCGCCGCGATTTGCTCTTCCGTCAAGTGGATGATTCTTATGCCACGATTATGCGCCAAGCATTTTTTGCTCTCTTTGAGCGCAAAGCGCATAAAATGGCTGCTGAAAATGCCTCTGTAGACGAAATCGCCGCCGCCTATATGGAAAACCTTGCCTCTCAATTTGGCGACTCCATCGAAGTTAGCGAAGAGTTCAAATGGGAGTGGGTCTCTATCCCGCACATTTATCACACCCCATTTTATGTTTATGCCTATGCTTTTGGGCAATTGCTCGTTCTTTCGCTCTATAAACAATTCAAAGAAGAAGGCGAGAGCTTCAAACCCCGCTACCTCAAACTTCTCTCTGCCGGTGGCTCAGAAGCCCCTGAAAAGATTCTGCAAGAAGCGGGTATTGATATAAGAGATGCCAATTTCTGGCAAGGCGGCTTTGAGGTGATAAAAGATTTGGTAGCACAGCTAGAAGAGTTGCCCATTGAATAACTTCAAAAGTTGCTAAGCCCTCTCTGTCCTACGGACATCTCCCCCAACGTACCTCTGCGAAATATGTCCCTTCCCCCATGTTGGGGGAAGGCTAGGATGGGGGAAAAAACGAGA
>CAZAWS010000164.1:0-5045 GCA_964488755.1 uncultured Anaerolineaceae bacterium
GAATCAAAAAACCCGTCTTTACAGACAGGTTTTTTTCTATGGTGGCGAGAGTGGGACTTGAACCCACGACCTAAGGCTTATGAGTCCTCCGCTCTGCCAACTGAGCTACCTCGCCATAGCGGGAAGGATATTACTATGGTCTCTTTTTTTTGTCAATAAAAGGATAAAAGAAATTTCAAAAAACATTTACTCCTTCATTCTTTTCTATACCTTTTCAGGGTCATCATCCAAAAAATTTTTTAACGTCTCAATAAAAATATCTGGCTCATCGAGCATAATAAAATGTCCTGCATTTTTGAATCTTTCTATACGGGCAGATGGAATTCCATCAAGCATAGGTTTCCACTGATTCGGACTAACAATATTATCTAAATCACCAAACATCCCCATTGTTGGGATTTGTATTTCATCAAGCAAAGGGGTTAAATCTGTACGATGCAAAGAAGCAATACTAAGCAAAAAAGATTCTAACGTAGTTCGTGACAAATCCCTGTCCATCATTTCAGGGAAGCGCGGATCGCGGCTAATAAAGGGCGAAGCAACGCGAATGCCTAAACGAAAAGCCCACATTGCATGAAAAAGCATAAAAGCGATTGACCGATTCCCAGAAAGTTTCAGGGGCCAAGCCAAAGAAGAGCCGACAATCGGCGAGCCAATCACAACAACTTTGCTAATCAATTCTGGATGTGCAAGCGCAACAGAAAGACTGACCGTGCCCCCCATACTATGCCCCACCAATGGTGCGCGCATAATACCCAAATTTTCCATAAATTGTTCAACTAAACTAACAAAATCTTGTACTGCATAGGTTTCCCGCTTTTTACCCGATTCGCCAAACCCCCAAAAATCAAGTGCATAGGTACGATAATAACGCCCCAAATACTTCATGGTTTCTTGCCAAATCCCCCATGAACCCAGCCATCCATGCAAAAGAATTACAGGGCGACCACGGCCATAAACTTCGTAGTGAACAATTCCTTGATCTGTAGTAATTGAAGACACAATACTCCCGTCAGTGAGGGGGTTATGCCCCAGTATCCATCTCAGCCAAAATGCTATAAAGTAATTCTAAAAGAACATCTTTTACTGATTTCAAATCTGTAGCAACACAAGGAAGCAATTTAATCTTGGGATCTAAGCGCAATGCGTTACGCATATCTTCGACTTCCCATGCATCTTCCACATCTTGCTTATTAGCCGCAACAACATAAGGCGTAGGCGCATAAGCGCGAAATGTTTGCAAAATACTGCGAGCTTCTCTAAAAGTTTCAGGGCGGGCACTATCAATCATCACGATAAAGCCAAGCATCCCTTCTGAGAGAATCTCCCACATGAAATCAAAGCGTTTCTGTCCGGGGGTGCCAAAAAGATACAGCACCAAGTCTTCATCCACTGTAATACGCCCAAAATCCATAGCGACTGTGGTTGCATCTTTAACTTCTTTCTCGCCAGCCCCAGAAATTTTGCGCTCTGTTGCTACAACATCAATTTCACTCACCGAGCCAATAAACTCTGTCTTACCAGAGCTAAAAGGACCCGTAACCACCATTTTGACTGTTTGCATAAGCACTATCCTCTATGAAAAAATAAAAAAACTAATCATTTATCCCTTTAGTCTCTAAAGAACTAAGGGTACAAAATTATTTATTATATAAAAAAACTAAATACTACCAATTCGATTAATAAGACGATTAACTAAAGATTTCTGCTCTTTCACATCTTGGGTTGGGAACATATTTTTCGCCAACTTGGGCTTGTCCCCTTCTGGGCGAGTAATCTCAACCAGCCCTGCCTGAATCAATCCATAAACAATACGCCGAATTTCAATATCATCCATCTTCGTTGTTTTGGCAATCTGGTTAATTTTATTTCTAGGCGTAATATATGAAACAACCCGCCATTCTTCTACGCTCAAATTAACATTTTTCAAATTCGCCCCAGGGCGGTCTGCAAACTTCAATGCCATATCAAGGCTGGGAATTTCTTCCTGTAGCTGTTCCCATTCTCGCAATTGGCGTGAACCTTCGATAATCAGATTCTCTAAATCAAGGCGAACGCTAATTTTATCATCTGGGGGGAGCTTATTATTTTCAAAATGGAAAAAGCCCTCTACCCATGTAAATAAATCACGCACTACATCACGAAAGCTCTTTTGCAATGTTAATAAAATATCTTCTTGTGAAAGATAGCCGGCATTAATCAACATAAGCCCCAATTCTTTGTCACTCACATGCCCAGCGCGCTGTTGTATAGCGCGATATTGGTTTGCACTCAACTTCTTCCCCCGATGCAAAATGGAAGCCAAACTACCGTTCTCACGCCCAATCATTGCATAGGCTAATTTTCCACCACGGAAAGAAACCTCAGCCATTTCATTAGGTCCCTCAATAACAAGCGTCCCCGTCTTGCTCGCAAGATTGACTAAATTAAGTAACTGAGTTACAGTAAAATCTCTAAGATTTCCGTTTAACGCCATAAAATTTCCTTAAAAAGATAAGATAGCAGAGAGATTATACATGCTAGAAAAGGATGCGTCAAACAAAATGCCTTTTCACTCTTGTAAGGTCGATGATTTGAATCAGGGTTTCGCCTCAATAAGTAATTGGACGTGGTCGACCGTGGAGCCTAGGCTTGCTACCGTTAAATTAAACAGTTTCTCGCCTGAAACAGATTCCCATCGCCGTGCGCCCACTACATTGCCTTCTGCATCATACGCGATAGCCAATATCCATAACCGCGATACTTCTCCCTCTACCTTTACCTCCCCATTGACTTCTGCCGAGCGACCGTTCCAGGCAATTTCTGTGAGTACATTTTGCAACGATGCGGGCAGATAACGCGTCTCATCATCGGAGCTTGGTAATGCGGTGAGCAAGGTAGCATTTGCGGTCAAAGTTTCAGGTACATCTTCAAAATATGCCAACAAAGGCATATTTTCATCAATCGCTAATCTATCTATGAGCGCGTAGGCTGTTTTTTTTGCGAATACTTCCCCGTTTTCATCAAAGAGTCTGATTTCTGCCGAGAGATTTTCTACCGCAATATCCTGATTATTTAGCACAGAGACGAAGCACCACATCCCGCCGCTAAGGGTTTCGTAGCAATTGGGCGGAGAAATTTCCACACCCAGCGGTGCAATAGTAGGAGAAGTTGGCATTAGCTCAACTTCGGGGATAATAATCTCATCTCCCACAGACATTGCGGAGGGGGATATTTCAGGGTTGGTGCGCATGATTTCTTCGATGCTGATTCCAAATTCTAAGGCGATGCTTCCTAGCGTATCCCCTTTTTCGATGAGATAAATGTGCGGCGTAGCAGTCGGAAGCGGCGTACGCGTTGGGGCTGGGGTTCGGGGGAACGGCGTACTGCTGGGGACAGGTGAATTGTATACTTGCAATGACCCAGCTTCGGGTCGCGCGCGTGTCGGTTCCACATCCACATTTTGAGGAGCGCAGGCGGTTAATCCGATAAGGACTAAGGTGGCTACTGCGAGGAAGTGTGCAAATAATTTTGCCATGTTTCCTCTTCGGGAAGGCGCATATATTTTGTGAGCAGCGGATGCACGCTCTCTAGTTCAGCATGGATTTTGCGGGCGATTTTACGAATTGAAAAATGGGCATTTTTGGCAGCGCGCAATTGACAAAGATGATAGGCTTGCCGCAAATTAAAACTCGCCAAAACACGCCGATAAAACCCATTGGGCACAAGATAGCCAGCCAAATGCGGATTGAAAGTAGCAATTTTCTGATAAGTTTCTGCGGCACTATCCATAGCGTTTTTATAGCGGTCTTCAAAATTAGCCGCCACGAGCAAGCTAGGGGTGGCATAACCGAGATTTGTGGTGAGATTTTGCGGCGTTTGGGTCATGGTACGATGGCGTTTGAACTCATAATACGCACCCTGATCCATGAGCAGGTCGAAGGTATAAGTGCTGTATTCAAGCTCACGCAGGGGAATATCAAACTTGCCCATTTTGCCAAGCAGTTTTTCAGCCATTTCGGCACGCTCTTCTTCGTTGAGGCTTTCAATATAATGTTGGGCTTGGGTGAAAGAGAATTCACCAAATCTATAAAGTGCGGCTGCGAGAATTTTATTTTCAGCATCGGGGTCATAATGAAGCAATTGCACGCTCTTCTGACGCTTGGGGATGGGCGCACAACAGGTTTTGCTCAAGAGACTAAATTCTTTCTCTGTTTCGGTTAAATAAGGCACAGAATCGGCATATTTGACCAGCGTAGGCACTTCTGCTTGTGCGGCAGTTTTGATTTTTTCGCCAATTTGCCGCACCTCTGCCAAGGGGTGTGAGAGCATTTTACGAATGGCACTCTCTAAAACACGGGCATTCGCCGTCATGCCCACATTGGCATAAGACGCGGCAGGGAGCAAAAATCGACAGGCATCTACATATTTTGAACGAATTCGCCTATCCCACAGCTCATCACTTTCACCCTCTTTGCGGGGAAATTTTTCTTGCACAATCGCACGGGTAGGCTCTAAAGCATCGGCATAGGTTTTGAAAAGCATCTGAATCGTTTTCTTATATTCACTCTTTAGCGGATGCCCCTCTAGCTCTGGCGGGGTCACAAAAGCGCGCGAACCCCATTTTTGGTAGCGGGTTGATTTTTCGGTATAAGAAGCAAGCCGATTCGATTGGACGCTCTCTATTGCCATTCGTGAAACATTTTCAATGGCAATATGCAAAACCGCATGTTCTGCCACCGAAGCATGACCATAGCCCACCACCCATTTTTCGTGAAATTCTGCGCTAGATTCTTCGCTAAGTTCATCGGCAATTTCATCGAAACCAAGCGGCGAACGAGATGTTTTTGCAAAAGTGACCGCGATCACTTCGGGGGAAAGTTTTTTAGGAGAGAGAAGGTAGATTTTTTCTTTAGACATAGAAAACTCCGTATTGTGTAATTTCAAGCACTATAGACGAAAAGGGCGAGCAAGTCAACGAGGAAAATTAAAGCATCTTCTTTTGGATGGATGAACCCCCGCACCACGCGTAAATTTGAACTTGATTGCCCTCAATTGGCTTTTGA
>CAZAWS010000165.1:0-4995 GCA_964488755.1 uncultured Anaerolineaceae bacterium
CAACTCTGCTTTTCATAAAAAATACCCCTTAAAATATGCTAAAATAGGGGTGATGAATAAAAACTTTGACTCCTCTAAAGAAACTGTTACTTATCGGGCGCATAAACGCAACTATATGTGGCAAATTCTTATGCCTATTCTTGTTGCCTCTGCTCTGGTGCTTTTTGTTGCAATAGCTATTGCAACAGGCACTGCTAATTCTGTGAGTGTATGGGCAGATATTTCAGTAATTTGGATTATTATTCCTCTGCTCATTTTTGCTTTGATTATCCTCGTTCTTTTGGTCACTTTGATTTATGGCATGGCGAGGCTAATAGATATTACACCTTTCTATACTCAAAAAGCCACCACACAATCTCGGCTTATGAAAGAAAAAGTTAGGGGGCTGGCAGATTCAAGCACGAAACCCGTTTTTATTGTTGAGGGTTTCTCAGCAAAAATTAGCTCTATCTTTAAACGAAAACAGGAATCATAAAAATGAATGAAATTAAAAAAGTTGAACCCCAGACCTCGAAAGTTTTATTAATAGGCGCGTTAGCTGGTGCAGTGGTTGGTCTTGGCACTGCTTATTTTATAACGCAAAGTGTTGAAGATGGGGACGAATTGTCTGTTGATTCAGGACAGGGATTAAAACTTGGCTTGCTTTTGCTTGGCACCGTACGTCAAGTTGCAAAATTGATGGGATAGATGTCTGACCCAATTATTTGGTGGCAGAATTTTTTACGCTAAAGCGTGAAATTTGCCTTTTAGTTCGCTTTAGATCCAAGTTGAAGAGCATGAGGTGCTAATCAAAGCCCCGCCCCTACTTTTTATACCCTGCAAACCAATCCTTTCAAATATGCCCCTTCGGGAAAATTCAGGGCAACGGGATGGTCTGCGCCTTGCGATAATTTTTGGATAATTTGTGCATCCACTTTAGCATCAAGTGCTGCACCCGCTACGATTTTCTGAAAGAGAGCCGCATCCACGCCACCAGAGCAGGAGTATGTGACCAAAATCCCGCCTGGGCGCAAAAGTTTGAACGCCAACAGATTGATGTCTTTATAGGCTCGCGTTGCTTTGTTGACTTGCGATCTAGTTGGCGCAAATTTGGGGGGATCAAGAATGATTAAATCGAAATCACGGCGGGAATCTCTGAACTTTCGCAGTTCCTGAAAAACATCTCCATCGATCCACTCGTGATTTTCACTTGCTTGCCCGTTAATGTCCGCGTTTTCTGCTCCTAACTTTAGTGCCTCCCCAGAAGAATCAATGGATACAACTGACTTTGCCCCGCCCGCCATGGCATGGATGCTGAATCCGCCTGTATAAGAGAAGCAATTAAGCACATCACGGTCTTTGGCAAGTTGCCCCACAAGTTGACGATTTTCACGTTGGTCAAGATAAAATCCCGTTTTATGACCGTGTGCAATATCTACTTTGAATTTCAAGCCATTTTCTGTAATTTCAACAAATTCTGGGGGATTTCCGCGTAATGCGCCAGAGCGCGATTCTAAACCTTCGAGTTTGCGTACTTCTACATCAGAGCGTTCGTAAATATCTTTGATGCCTGTTAATTCGATGAGCAAATCAGCGAGAGTCTCTTTCCAGTATTCTGCGCCAGCGGTGAGAATTTGCATCACCAGCACATCGCCATAACGGTCTACGATGAGACCGGGAATTCCATCTGATTCGGCGTGAACCACCCTCACCCCTACCCCCTCTCCCTCAGGGAGAGGGGAATCTATTCGGCGGTTTATGGCGGCATCCAGTTTCAGGCGCAGGAAATCTGCGTCCACAGGGACATCAAGCCAACCCCACGCGCGGGCGCGGATGCTGGATTTGGGGGAATAGGCGGCTTTCGCCAAGAAATCGCCATTTGCGGAGATGATGTCTACCGTCTCGCCCATCCCAGCATTTCCCTCCAAACGCGCAACTGCCCCTGAAAATATCCAAGGGTGGCGGCGAAGAAGAGATTTTTCTCGGTTGGGTTTTAGAATTAATGAAGGCATATTTAAAAAGTAAGGGCGCAGCATGCTGCGCCCTTACGAGGTTAATTAGATAATCCCGATTTTTTTGCCCGCTTCGGTAATCACATCGAGGGCGTAGGCAATATCTTTGGTGGTATGCGCTGCGGTGATGGTGGAGCGCAGGCGCGCGAGACCATTGGGTACAGCGGGCGAAACAACGGGCAGAACAAAAAGGTCTTTTGCTTGCGCCGCGGCGGTGAGTTCGTAAGCACGTTCGTCATCGCCACAGAGAATGGGCACAACGGCGGTTTCAGAGAGCATGGTATCGAAACCCGCAGATTTTAGACCGCCCAAAAATTGCTCGGTATTCTCGTTTAATTTTTCAATGCGCCACGGCTCATCAAGAATAACTTTGAAAGATTCGTTCGCGGCGGCGGCTTGTGCCGGGGGCAGGGCGGCAGAGAAAATATAAGCACGGCTGGCATGGCGCAGATAGGTGATCATATCTTTTTTGCCTGCCACATAACCACCCACAGAGGGGATAGTTTTGCTAAGTGTGCCCATTTTAATATCAACGACATCACCCATGCCAAAATGCTCTTCGATGCCACGTCCCGTTTTGCCAAGAACGCCAACAGAGTGGGCTTCGTCCATCATAAGCCACGCATCGTATTTTTTGCAGAGTTCAACAACTTTGGGGAGATCGATAATGTCGCCATCCATACTAAAAACAGCATCGGCGATGACTATTTTCGAAACACCCGATGGTGCCTGTTTGAGACGTGTCTCAAGGCTCTCCATATCATTATGCTTAAAGCGGCGGAAAAGTGCGCCCGACATCATACAGCCATCTACAATACTGGCATGGTTGAGTTTGTCAGAAATCACCCAATCTCCACGCCCCATAAGGGTTGAGATTACGCTTAAGTTAGTGGCGTAGCCAGATGTATAAGTCACTGCGGCTTCGGCATGTTTGAAATCAGCAATAGTTTCTTCAAGTTCAACGTGTAAATCGAGTGTCCCCGCGAGGGTACGCACGCCGTTTGTCCCTGTACCATATTTATCAACGGCGGCTTTTGCAGCCGCACCAATACGAGGATGCCCCAACAAACCCAAGTATCCATAAGAGGCATACATGCCCATATTTCGTCCGCCAACCATCACACGTGAGTCGCCCAAAATCTCGGTAACAGTCATATTATAAAAATAGACATCACGTGCTTTTAAATCAGCTACGCGGCTAGCCATTGCCTGAATGCGTTGAGATACAGCATCTGAGCCTTTATTAGAATTCATTTTTTGCTCCTTAAAAATTTTCTTACAATAATCTCTTGTGTTATACAACAAAAAATAGTGTAGTTCAGTGAGTGGGAACTGTCAATTAGGATTAGAAAGATTGAGGCATCGTGCCGGCTGAAAGGTTCCTTTAATTTAACGAACCAGATGCCCTTCTTTGAGCGTTTTCCCCAGCGGATTAGCGCGTGAATTTGGGCTTGGTGCGCGTTCAACGGGCTTGGTGCGGGAGTTGTGCTTTTCTCGTTAAAAAATCGCGTAAATCGGTCAGATCCGCTCTACCCGCGTTCCATCGCTTTTAGCGCGCTTTCGCCGATAATCTCAACCCCCAACTTCTCTGCCTTTGCCAATTTTGATCCCGCCTTCTCCCCCGCGAGCAAATAATCCGTTTTACTGCTGACGGAGCCGGTCACTTTGCCGCCGCGCGCCAAAATATATTCTTTTGCTTCGTTGCGTGTCATGGTGGGCAAAGTTCCTGTGATGACGAAAGTCAACCCATCCCATTGTAGGCGCGCAGCATGCTGCGCCCCTACAATGGCGACAGGGTTGATGGCGGCATCACGCAATTTGCCAAGCATCTGCTGATTAAACGGGATCAAGAACCAATCCACGATCGCGGCAGCAATGTTGGGTCCAATTCCTTCAATTTTCTCTAAATCTTCCTGCGTGGCGGCGCGGAGGGCATCCAAATCCGCAAAATTCTGCACTAAATCCCGCGCAACACTTTCGCCCACACCGCGGATTCCCAGCCCGGTCAACAATCGTTCTAAAGGCTGTTTTTTTGATTTTTCAATGGACGCGAGTAAATTTGTCGCTTTTTTCTCTTTGAAACCTTCGAGCGCGAGCAAATCTTCTTTTTGCAAAGTGTATAAATCTGCCACATCGCCGAGCAAGCCCGCCGCCACCAATTGCGCCACAATTTTTCCGCCCATGCCTACAATATCCATCGCCGTGCGGGAAACAAAATGCTCGATATTGCGGATAAGTTGCGCGGGGCAGGCGGTGTTGACACAATAATAGGCGACTTCATCGGGGATTTTTTCGACAGGTTGGTCGCAGGCGGGGCATTTTTTTGGAGGGAGAACGGGACGCTCGTGACCCGATCTTGCTTCCGCTATGGACGCGATGATGTAGGGAATGACTTCACCAGCCCGTTTAACCAGCACCCGATCCCCGATGCGGATGTCTTTTTCGGCGATAAAATCGAAATTGTGCAAGGTGGCGTTGCGGACAATAACGCCGTTAATTTCAACTGGTTCTAAAATGGCTTTGGGCGTGAGAACGCCCGTCCGCCCGACCTCGACTTGGATGTCATTGAGTGTGGTCGTGACCTCCAGCGAGGGGAATTTATAGGCAATCGAGCCGCGCGGGTCTTTGCCCGTGATGCCGAGAGAATCGGCAAGGGCGCGGTCGTCAATTTTGATGACAATTCCATCCGCTTCGTAGGGGAGTTGGAGACGGTCGTCTTCCCAGTCTTCGATGAATTTAATTGTTTCATCGAGCGTATCAAAATGACGCGAATCTGCATTAACGGGGAAACCGAGTTTTCGGAGATACTCAAGCCGCTCCCATTGTGAGTTGGGCACTTCTCCCCCCTCAGCATGGACAATCTGATAGACAAATAAAGTTAATGGTCGCGTAGCGGTGACTCTAGAATCCAGTTGACGCAACGCACCCGCCGCTGTATTACGTGGATTTAGATAGGTTTTTTCTCCCGCTTCTTCTTGGCGTTTATTTAAGGCAGCAAAATCGG
>CAZAWS010000166.1:0-4993 GCA_964488755.1 uncultured Anaerolineaceae bacterium
CCCGAAGGGCAGAGGGGGCGGCGTAAAATTAACCAACAATTCTTTAGTGCTCCCGCGAGTAGTAAAGAATTGTTATCTGATTACCAAACTAGTAAGCTATCAAACTAGGGATAAGAAATGAAAACAAAATCACTCTTTTGGGGCAGTTTATTTATCGGGGCAGGCGTTTTACTGCTTCTTGATAATCTCGGCATTTTATCTGTCAATGTTTGGCAACTGATTTGGCCCACTTTCATTATTGCGGCAGGCATTTGGACTCTTCTCGCCGCATCTAAAGGTACAGAAGCATTGGAGAGAGAAAACCTATCGGCACCGCTCGAAGGCACTACGCGGGGGAAAATGACTCTGTCCTTCGGCGCAGGGCAAGTTAAGGTCAAGGGGGGGGCGAATGTTAATCAACTTTTTAGCGGATCTTTTGTCGGCGGCGTGAAATATCAATCCGAAAACGCGGGCGATTTTCCAGAAATCTCGCTTAAATCGGATACTGAGTTGGCGCGCCAAATTGTTATGCCGTGGATGTGGGGCGCACGGGATTGGCATGTGAGCTTAAGTGAAGATGTAGCATGGCAACTCCATTTTGAAATGGGTGCCTCTGATACACAAGTCGATTTGACAGATTTGAAGGTCACCGATTTGGAAGTGGACACGGGTGCCAGCAATACCAAAATTATTTTGCCCGTCAATGCAGGGCAGACGCACGTGAATTTGAGCGGGGGTGCCGCCTCTGTCGTTTTCGAAATCCCTGAGGGCGTTGCCGCTCGAATTCTCGTGGATGGTGGGTTGGCTTCAATTAACATCGACCGTGAGCGTTTTCCCCGTGTGGGCAACTATTATAAATCTGATAACTATGAGACCGCCGCAAATAAGGTAGATATTAATGCCGATTTTGGGGCAGGGTCGCTGAGTATTCGATAAAACCCGCCTTCCCTTCAACAGGCTCAGGACACCGCCTAGCCTTCCCCCTCAAGGGGAAGGAGCATGTCTCACAGAGACACATTCTCCCCCCTTCGGGGGAGTTAGAGGGGGGGGGCGGAAAATAGGAGAAAAACTATGAAACGTTTTGATATGAGAATTCTCATTGGCATTGTCCTTATCGTGACAGGGAGCATGTACCTGCTCCAGAACTTAGGCTTTTTTTACGGTGGTGCGAATTTATTAGGCGTAATTGTCGTTGGGAGTGCTGGCATAGCTTCACTATATGTTTATGCCAGTAATAAAGAGATTTGGTGGGCATTGATCCCCGGCACGACACTAATCGCGATTGCGCTCAATATCTTGCTAGATACGATTTCTTATAGCTTAGGAAATATCCTCGGCGGCGGGATAGTGCTAGGTGGCATCGCTCTTAGTTTCTGGATGATTTACTTCACCCAACGTGGCTCTTTTTGGTGGGCGATTATCCCCGCCGGAGTCCTTAGCTCTTGGGCTGTTGTTTCAGTAGCCGATGAAATTTTCCACGATGCGAGCGGGATATTCTTGCTCGGTCTTGGGTTGACTTTCCTATTTATCGCAAAACTGCCCGGCTACGAAGGGCAACTAAAATGGGCATATACCCCAGGTGGGATATTGGCTGCCGTTGGCGTAATCAGCCTACCTTTTATGGGGAACGCGCACAATATTCTTTTCCCCCTCGCACTCATTGCGGTGGGCGGGTACATGCTTTATCGAAATTTCAGAAAGTAAAGCACGACCAAATTATTACACAAACAAATGAATAAACTAACTAGCTAAAGGAGCTAAAAATGACTAAAAAACTCTATCGTACTGAAAAAGATAAAATGATTGGCGGCGTTTGCGGCGGATTGGGCAATTACTTCGATATAGACCCAACTCTCGTGCGTCTCATCTTTGCGCTAATTTTCTTCGGTTATGGTGCCGGTGGGATGATTTACCTCATCTTATGGATCATTATGCCGAGCGAAGCGATACAGGATGCACAAAATATCGTAAATGAAAATGAGCCAGAAATGAAAGAAGAAGTTCCAGAAACGGAAGAAGAAGTTGCCATAACGCCTGATGACGTTATTGATGCCTAATAAATTTTTGTACACGGAGCTTTACGAATAGCGCACTTTACGAATAGCGCGGAGAAAGTTTCTAAAAGTGTTCTCTGTGCTCCGTGTACAAAAAGCGACTACCAGCAACTAAAAATCACTAAATCAGGAAAAATAATGAGAACTTATCTCTATCGCAGTGAAACAGAACGTATGCTAGGCGGCGTATGTGGTGGACTAGGGGAATATCTGTCCTTAGACCCCGTATTTATTCGTCTTTTCTTTGTCTTGCTCTTTTTCGGGCATGGCTCGGGTTTATTTCTTTATATCGTCTTGTGGGTGATTATGCCCAATAAATCTGATGTACAAGAAGGGAAAACTATCGAAGAGAATGTGAAAGCAAGTGCTGAAAATTTTGGCGAACGCATTCAGACCATTGGCGAAGAATTTGGTGAGGCAATGCGAAGTCCAAATCCACAAGCCGGGGTGATTGTGGGTGCCGCACTCATTATCCTAGGAAGCCTTCTTTTTGTTGAAAACCTTGGCATCTATGGTTTAGGATGGTTTTCTTTCGATATTTTGTGGCCCGCTTTACTTATTATCGGCGGCGTTGTTATTTTACAGCGGCGTATGCGAGAAGTTGCAGCGTAACGTGAGGTGTAATTGGTCACACTTCCCCCTCAAAAAATCGCTCTAGCGCCGTCCTCGGCGGCGGTCTTCTCATAAGCCGCCGCTGGGGACAGCGGCTAGAGCAGAGGGGTGTGACAAATTACCTATTAGGAGTACCAAATGGAAAAAAGTAACAAAAAATTCGGAAATATCCTCTTTCCTCTTATTCTTATTGTGGCGGGCGTAATCTTCCTGCTTCAAAATTTAGGGCTACTCACAGGCAGTGCCTGGGATATGCTTTTCAGCTTATGGCCCCTCCTCATCATCTTGTTGGGTATAAACGACTTAATTCGTAATCGCGGCATCGTAGGTCCCACCCTTTCTATTGGATTTGGCTTGATCTTTTTATTGAGCAACCTCGACATTCTTAATTGGGGTGCTTGGATGACAATTCTGCGCTTATGGCCCATCCTTGTTATTGCGCTTGGACTTGAAATCTTTATTGGGCGCAAAAATATATGGCTCTCTATAGTAGGTGTTGGGTTTACACTTATTCTCCTCGTAGGCGGATTATGGTACTCAGGCGGTATTCTCAGTGTCGAGGGTGTTGTTGAGACTCCCGCTGGGATTCAAGTCACCAGCGAAGAAATTGAACAGGAGCTGGATGACGCTAAATCTGCCTACGTCAATATCGAATCTTCTGTTGGAGAATTGGTTATAGATTCACTTTCTGATGACGATCTTTTTATCGAAGGGAATATCTACACAGTAGAACAAGAAACGATCACCGAAAACTATAAATTAAGTGGTGATAAAATTACTTACTATCTCAGTAGTGAATGGAATTCAGGAAAAAATGTAAATTTCGCTGACTTTAATAATCAAGAACGCCTTTCTTGGGAACTCAGCCTCACAGAAGAAATCCCCCTTTTCTTAGACCTTTCTCTCAGTGTCGGGGAATCTGACCTTGA
This sequence comes from uncultured Anaerolineaceae bacterium, assembly GCA_964488755.1. Taxonomy (GTDB): domain Bacteria; phylum Chloroflexota; class Anaerolineae; order Anaerolineales; family Villigracilaceae; genus Desulfolinea. The sequence continues at coordinate 3,575 of CAZAWS010000166.1, forward strand.
TTTGAGCAATCTTCAAATTAGTGAATTCAGTCTTGATATGGGCGTAGGGCAAACGACCCTCATCCTGCCAAATGGTCAGTATCAAGCCCAAATCAACGGCGGTGTCGGGCAAACTATTGTCCACCTCCCCGATGAAGGTGAAATCGAGCTAAATGTTGACGGCGGGGTAGGTGAAATCCGCATCTATATCCCCGAAGATATGCCCGCTAAAATCTATGTTGATCGTGGCATTGCCGGTCTTAGCATCCCGTCCAGTTATGATAAAGATGAAGATGTTTATACCTCACCGAGATTCAGCGAAAGAGATGACCATGTCATAATTTATATCTCGCAAGGGATTGGAAGCATCGTTGTTCGTGAAGAATAAGAGTTGATTGGGTATTAGGAATCAGTACATCAGGAAACTGGTCTACTGATTCCTGGTTTCCTGATACCTACAAATATGAAAGAACTCACCGAAAATCTCCCACCTAGGAAAATCAAACTTACAGATGCCAGTGCACTCATTGCCACAGTCGCTGTCTCCATTCCGAGTCTTTACGACTATTTCAGTAATGCCCTCGAATATCGTTGGGTAGCCTTAGGCTTATACTTTAGCATCTTTTTTTTGCTCGCTTTGCGTGAAGAAATTCTGCAAAAAAGCCGTATTCCTGCCGATATTTACCTCGCCATTCAAACGGCACTCGTTGTCAGCCTACTTGCCTTACCCCCACATCATGAATTTATTGTTATTTTATTTTTCGTTCTCAGTGCGCTTGCCTCCACTTGGCAACCGGGCAAAAAAGGCTATCTTTGGATTGCGCTCTTCACCCTAATTACTGTCATTTTCTTCTTTTTACGACTGGGGCTAGAAAGTGCCCTTTACACCCTCCCCATTTACGCTGGAGGCTATATATTTTTTGGCGCGTTTTCAGCCTCAGCGGCAAAAGCAGAAGTCGCTCGCAAAGAAAGCGAAATGCTCCTAGAAGACCTCACTGCCGCGCACCTGAAACTGCAAACTTATGCCGCCCAAGCCGAAGAACTTGCCGTAGCCGAAGAACGCAATCGCCTAGCAAGAGAGATGCACGACACATTGGGACATCGCCTCACCGTAGCCATTGTACAATTAGAGGGCGCAGAGCGTTTAGTGGATGAAGATCCAAAGCGCGCGCGTATTATGCTTGCTACCGTTCGTGAACAGATGCGCGCGGCGTTTAGCGAGTTGCGGCAAGCCCTTGCCACCCTGCGTGAACCCCTCCACGCGGACATTCCCATTGCTCACGCGCTCAAATCACTAGGACAAAACTTTGCAAATGCCACCGATTTAGAAGTAAAAATGGCATTTGCTCATAATATCCCCGAATTACCCAACGAATATCGTGTGGCTATCTATCGAGCTGTGCAAGAAGCCCTTACGAATACCCAACGACACGCACAAGC
>CAZAWS010000167.1:0-2438 GCA_964488755.1 uncultured Anaerolineaceae bacterium
ACATTTGCGTTGAAAGATTAAGGCATAATTTTAATATGGCTGAACGCTTACAAGTATTTTAACCGCCAAGGTTGCAGGTGTGTTTAGCAAGATGTAAAGAAAAACAAAGGAAATATCATTAGATTTCTTGCAAAGGGCTATTTCCACATCGCTCCCTGCGCGGTCCTCAGCGCAGACTTCTCAGGAAAACGCCGCTGGGGACAGCGGCTAGAGCACTTACGCTAGATGTCTATTCTTTGTTGTCTTAAATTTAAAAAATTTAGCGACCTTTGCGTCTTGGCGGTTTAAAATTTATTCGCAACTCTTGAATTATAACGAAAATTGTATAAAAAGGTACCGCTTTTATGGTATCATTTTTGCATCTCATAAAAGGTAAAGAATTATGGAAAACGAAATAACAATTATTGAAGGACCCTCGCCAATTTTTGAACCTGTGCAAGAAAACTGGGCGTTGAGTCTTACCGAAAGCTCTAGTCCTCAAGTTAACGCACTCACCAAATTGCGCACTTTTAACGGACCTAAACTTGTAGAACGCTGTTATCGTACTTGGCGCAGTCATCACACCATGTATCTTCATTATAAAAACGAATTGGGATTAGAGCAAAAAACGCCCATTCAAGCCGCGCGCACCGTAGATACCGATGATGGGCACGTGCTTCATTTGTGGGTTTATCTTGACCCCACTGTGGTTGAATTTGAATTTTATCGTGACGATAATAATGACGATGACGGGCTTGAAAATTAATGTCTTTTATTCAAACCAATTTTCAAGATCATACCTTAACCCTCGCCCTCAACCGTCCTGAGAAAGCAAACGCCTTCAATCAGGATATGATTTTAGAGCTACAATCTGCGCTCAAGGATGCTGAGCAAAATGACGAAGTTCGTTGCATTCTCATCACTGGCACGGGGAATAGTTTTTCTTCGGGGCAAGATATTTCAGAAATGGAAGATGTGCAAGCGACAGAAATCTCCTATCACGAACATCTTCGTGAAACCTACAATCCCCTTATCTTAAAACTCAGAGAAATAGAGAAACCGGTTATTGCCGCCATTAACGGCACCGTTGCGGGGGCGGGATTAGGCATTGCCCTCGCCTGCGATTTACGGATAGCGTCAGATGATGCGCGTTTTACGGTGGGATTTAACGGCATCGGACTTGTCCCTGACTCTGGGGTTTCTCTTTTACTGCCTGCCCTTATTGGGCTTGCTCGCGCTACTGAGGCGACTTTTAGTAATCTGCCCATCTCTGCATCGGACGCGTTGGCGTGGGGGATGGTCAACCGTCTTGTCCCTGCTGAAGATTTACTAGCTACCGCGCAACAGATCGCGATGATGCTGGCACTAGGCCCCGTTCACACCTACGGGGCAACAAAAAAAGCCTTTAACCGCGCTATCTTAGCAAATCTTGCGGATGTACTCGAATACGAAGGCGAATTACAAGAAATAGCGGGCAAAAGTGAAGAGCATAAAATTGGGGTAAAGGCTTTTTTGAAGAAAGAAAGACCGTCTTTTTTGTAGTTTTTTCGCTAGTTGTGTTTTTAATTTGATTGTGAATTTTCATTCTTAGTAATCATCTAGAAATAAATTCCTAAGAATTCATCACAAAGCGCACAAAGTACCACGAAGAATTTCTGATAGTGGTCTTTAGGTAAGCGATGGCTTGGAGTCCGAAATCTCCCGATTTCGGGTTTTTAGCAAAAAGCCAACGTCTGGAGACGTTGGACTCCGTGTTGCATCATCACTTACTTCGGAACCACTACCTACGCGGATTTTTTGTTTTTTTATGTGAAATCTGTGACTAAAATTAGACCCTTGGGCTTATCCGCAGTTGATGTTTGTAGATTAGTTTCGAGTAAAAATGGGGCATTTTTTGCAAAATCTGTGGGTTATGCCAATTTTAGGCGCAAGCAGTGCAAGAATTTCGGAGAAAAATAAAAAGACTATGTTATTAGCATTAGAAAAATCATCATGTTGAAGCGCAAAGGGATTCATTGGCGAGAGTTTTTAAAAGCACTACGTGATGAGCTTGTGCATTTATTTGTCCCTGTTAAAGATTCTGCGTATATATATGTTTTTCTTGGGGTTATTAGCTTTTTGGCTATCATTTTACGCTTATATTATATAGACAATGCTATTGGGTATGATGAAGCCTATACCTTTATTCGCTTTTCATCTAAGCCATTTAAGTTTGCTTTGGCAGATTATCATGCGCCTAATAACCATATTCTAAATTCGTTGCTAATTGGGGTGGCATATAGGATTTTGGGCAATCATTTGTGGATTGTTCGTGTGCCGGCGTTTATTGCGAGTGTGCTTAGTGTGCCAATGGCGTTTGTTGCGGCACGGCGATTTTTCAAAGCGCATCAGGCGTTGGCTGTTGCTGTCGTTCTCGCAGTTTCGCAAACGTTTATTCTTAATGCCGTTAATGGGCGGGG
>CAZAWS010000167.1:2538-4988 GCA_964488755.1 uncultured Anaerolineaceae bacterium
AAGTGCAGAGCGGCTCTGAAGTGCAGAGCGGCTCTGCACTTATTGCTTATGCTATTACGGGGGCACTTGGGTTTTATACAATTCCGATTTTTCTTTACCCAATGGCAGGAATCTCTCTGTGGGTTGTGGTCACATATCTGACATCACCAGAGCCTTTAAAGGTGAGATGGCGTAAGGTGGGGGTGTTTCTTGTCGCTTGCGTTGCTTCTGGGGTGATGACCTTAATCCTTTACTCCCCTGTAATCATTTTTGGGACGGGGTTTAAATCACTGGTTGCTAATGATATTGTAAAATCACAAAGTTGGCAGGGTTTTGCTGAGAATTTTATGGTGCGCAGTAAAAATACTTGGGAAAATTGGATACTTTATACCAGCCCCTTAACAAATTGGATTTTGGCAACAGGATTTTTAATTTCTTTGTTCTTTTATCGCAAAGTTTCAAACCAAAGATTGCCTATGCAGGTTTTTCTTGTTATTGGTGCGGGGACTATGATTTTATTGCAAAAGGTAGCCGCACTCCCTAGAATATGGGGCTATCTTGAGATGTTTTATTTGTTTTTCTCTGCGGCAGGGCTGGCATGGGCTGCTTCTAAAGTGCTTGCACTTCTTTGGCGGAAAGATGATATGCGTGAAAAAACACTTAACAGCTTGGTTCTGGTGATTGCTCTTCTTGCTTTTACAAATATAACTATAAAAACACAAAATAAAGAGATGCGGGCAAACCGTGCCCATTCATCTGCGTTTTATGTGGCAGATTATATTGCCACACATATCTCAGAAGATGATACGGTTGTTGCTGTAGCACCAACAGACATTCAAATTGCCTATTATTTGTTGGTCGAGGGTATTCCCTACGAGGTTTTTTATCAAAGAGATCATCCTAAAAAAATGGAGAATGCCTTTGTTTTGGTTCGTACGCGAGGGGAATATAATATCAATACTTTAGAAAAAGTGCTTGATTTTTATGAACTCAACGATAGCCTTGATGTAGATGCGGGGAATCTTGTATTTGATTATGGTCCCCTTTTTGTTTATTCTATTCCTGCGGCTGATAAATAAGGGGGAGATTTTTAGAATGTGCGCTTCGAGCGGCTTGATATATATCTTTGGCGTGGTGCTGTAAATGGGCTATTGCTGGAGCGGCTCAACGGTTGAGCGGAGGTGATTTTAGCTTGCGTGCTTTTTCTTGAGCATTATGCGGGCGTGGATGGGGGTTTTTTGTTTTTCGTAGGGGGGGAATCTCACGTTGGGGGTTGGCTGGCAAGTTGAAAACGCGCGCGTCGCGGTTTGTCATCCCCCAAAAATGGTTTTTTAGAATTTTGTTTTCGTAAAATTATCCACAAGATGTCAAAGAGTTAAAATCTTGAAGTTAGTCGTCTAGTGGACTTTGTACTGCCATGACTCCGCGGTTGAGGACGTGGGTGTATATCATGGTGGTTTTTAGGTCTTTGTGCCCGAGTAGTTCTTGGACTGTGCGGATGTCGTAGCCTGCTTCGAGGAGGTGGGTGGCGAAGGAGTGGCGGAATACGTGGGGGGTGATGTTTTTGTTGATGCCTGAGAGTTTTGCGGCATTGCGTATTGCTCTTTGTAGGTGGGAGGGGCTTAGGTGGTGACGGCGCATTATTTGGTTGCGCGGGTCTATGGTGATTCTTTTTGAGGGGAATACCCATTGCCATTGCCATTCGTTTTCTGCGTTGGGGTATTTGCGGGCGAGGGCGTTGGGGAGGTAGACGCCTCCGTGGTTGTTTTGGAGGTGGTGTTTGTGTAGCTTTTGGATGCGGTGCAGGTGTGTTTGGATTGGTTCTATTATTTTTTGTGGGAGGATGGTGACTCGGTCTTTGTTTCCTTTTCCTGAGCGGACGATGATTTGTTTTTGGGCAAAGTCTATGTCTTTTGTGCGGAGGCGGATTAGTTCCATGAGGCGTAAGCCTCCGCCGTATAGTATTTGGGTCATGAGTTTGCTGGTGCCTGTCATGAGGTCGATTACTTTGTGGGCTTCTTCTTTTGAGAGTACTACGGGTAGTTTTCGGGCGTTTTTTGCGCGGAAGGCGTTGATTTCTTTTGGGTTTATTTCGATTTTTAGGACGTGTGTGTAGAGGAAGAGTATGCCGGCGAGGGCTTGGTTTTGGGTTGAGGCGGAGACTTTTTGGTCTACGGCGAGGTAGGTGAGGTAGTTTTCTATTTCTGGTGCGCCCATTTCTTTGGGGTGCCGTTTGTTGTGGAAGAGTATGTAGCGGCGTGCCCAATCGAGGTAGGTTTTTTCGGTGCGGTAGGCGTAGTGTTTTCTACGCAGGGTGTTTTTCATTTGGTCGAGGAGTTTTGGTGAAGGTGTCATTTTTTTGTGCCTTTGGGGTTTTGAGGGTGCGTGCGAGTGGGTTATAAGATTATCCACAGATACTTCGACTAAGCTCAGTACAGGTTTTACAGATTTTGCAGATTTTTTTTATTGTT
>CAZAWS010000168.1:0-4961 GCA_964488755.1 uncultured Anaerolineaceae bacterium
ATCTCATCAAATTTGATGAGCGAAAGTACGGAAACACGCTTTTAGTTTTTTATGAACGAGTTGTGGGATGAAGGTTGAAGGTTTAAAGTTTGAAGGTTTAAAGGTTTTTTCCACGCACTAGCCACCGTCCTCAGCGGCAGGGTTCACCAATACAAAACATCCCTTGCGTCATCAATCTCAATAATAGGCAACTCATCTCTATCGTAAAAAGAAGCACTCCCCCCACGCTCTAGCCGCTGTCCCCAGCGGCGTAGATTATTAGACAAAAAATGCCTTATCTGGATTTTCGCTTTTTAGCTACTAAAACAGATAAGGCTCTTCTATATTTGACCAGCCACTTCATTAAAAATGGCGTGATCAGGCATTAGGCTCGCCAGTTATCATTATTTGCCTCGGTGGTGACCCTAGTCAACGCACACTGCTGGCATAAATTCAGACATCTGTGAAGGAGAAAAACTCGAAACCCGACATTGTTGTTACTGTTGTTCGGGTTGTTGTTATTGCGGGCGGAGACACGCGCATTTCTATGATTGTTGTTCCACGAGCCACCACGAAGAGCATCCTCTAGCCTGTGCCTATATTTATTTCACACGTAATGCGACATTTATGTCGCTACAGAGCAAGATGAATCTTGCATTACGCGATTTTTTTCAACCATGCTCCCAATAAACGCCCAATCTCATTAACCATTTTGATAACATGCTCATATTGACGAAAAGTAAGCAGTTCTTTATCACGAGCGAAGCGAATCCAAAAACGCAATTGCTCTAATTGAATGTCAGCATCTTGCAAATATTTTCTTCTTTCATTCCCTTTCTTTTTCCCTGCACTAATCAGACCGTTTTGAAAACCAATTAAAAGTTCTTGGATATGCTCCGAAACAGTAAAACGGTACGCACGTGGAAATTTCTGAGTTTGTGGTATTAGCCACAAAAGAAGATCGTAGGTGCGTATATATAAAGGTGATTCTTGCATTGTATTTCTCCAATATAATCAAATCTGACAGGTCTTGAAGACCTGTCAGATTTTAGGCAAAAGCCTGATTCAGTATTGCCCCGCGCAAGCCCCAAGTGCTTCCGTAGCGGACATGATTAATCCATCCTTGCATACTGGCAACTACTTTTTCTCGCTCGATTTCTCCGAGTTTGTATTTTTTATTAAGAGATTTTAGATGACGCCGGTATTGGTTTGCTTTGCGGGCTTTAAGTAAACGGTATTCAGGGTAAATACGAAATCCAAGAAAGGGAATTCCCTTTTCTGTTGGGAAAACATGCGCACTACTGCGATGAATCGTTAAGCGTAAGGTGTTCAGTTTTTCTATCAATTCCTTTTTCCAACCCCAAAGCTCTTTTTTATCATCTGAAAAAAGCAAAAAATCATCTACATAACGTAAATAGGCTTTGGCTCTCAACTCTCTTTTGATAAAATGGTCAAAATCATTCATATAGACATTTGCCCAAAATTGTGAAGTCAAATTGCCTATGGGCAAACCACGTGGACGATTTACAGCGAATAAACCCTGCCCTGAATTTATCGAAGGATCATCTCCTTTAAAATAGACCATTTCGTATTCTTCACTCAAAACACCAACACCGCTTTCTAAAATTTTATCAGTCAGCCAGAGTGTTTTTTCGTCTCGTATCAGGCGAGAAAGTTCTTTTTTCAAGATCACATGATCAATGCTGGGGAAAAATTGGCGTATATCTAATTGCAAAAAGTATTTGTACTTGCGCGCATAAAGCTGAGCGCGGTCTATGGCTTTATGCGTACCTTTACCGACTCTATTTGCGTAACTATCGTGAATAAAACGCCTCTCCCAAATTGGCTCTATTATTCGACAAAGCGCATGATGCACCACCCTGTCTCGAAAAGGCGCGGCAGAAATCAGGCGTTTTTTAGGCTCGTGGATATAAAAGCTATGATATGCACCATGTGCATAACGCATTTCTCTTAATTCATTTTCTAAACGCTCTAACTCTTCATCTTGTATCAACTCAAAATCAGCCGCGGGGCTTTTACCGCGCTTGCCACACCGCGCTTTACGGTAAGCTAAATACAAATTCTCAAGATCATATATTTTAGGATACAGATTGCGATATGTTTTCATAAAGGAAACTCCTATATAGATAAAAGCACCAAGCACTTTCACGACACTCAATGCTTTTTTAGAAAAAAAACTTCACCCCCCTACGGGGGGAGGAAACAGAACACAGAAAACAGAAACACAGAAAACAACTACAAACTGGGAAGGAGAAAAACTCGAAACCCGACAAAGCTGAGACTGTCGTCCGGGTAGAAGAAATTGCGGGCGGAGACACGCGCAACCCTATGACTGCCGTACCACGAGCCACCACGAAGAGCAAGCCCATTTTCTTTTTCGTCTCTATAATTCGCCTGCCATTCCCAAATGTTGCCAGACAAATCCATAATACCGCTTGGGCTAGTGCCTAAAGCATATTGCCAAACGGGGGTGGTTCTACTAATGCCGCTTTCATTGGTGTTGGCAAAGCGGGTAATTTCTTTTTCTTCTTTCAACTCGCCCCAAGCGTATTCTTTTTTGCTGGTGGCTTTTTGCCATTCGTTTTCTAGCGGTAAACGGATTAGCTTTGGTTTCAAATTAGGATTCTTTTCTGCATAGTCAAATTTTTCATCTTCCCAATGCCTTAAAAGCCACTGAGCGTAGGCGTTTGCCTCATACCAGCTAATACCTACAATTGGTGCCGTTTGGCGCGCGTACCCAAAACGAGCATCATACCAATAATAAGGGATTATTTTTCCGTTTTCGTCCTTTTCTCGAAGAGTGCCACGCCAATCAACTGGTTTTTGATACCATTCCCAGCCTTTCTTGCCCCAACTTTCTTCAAGTAAATTTTCTTTCTCATCATATTTGGGGAAATCCTGCCAAAGTTGAGGGTCTGTATAGTCTTCGGCATCAAGAAATTGAGCGTACTGATAATTGGTAACAGGATATTTGGCAATATAAAATTCTGGCTTTTGTGCGTTAGGTAAAGGAATAAATTTATTAAGGTCATCAGGGATATAGCCTAAAGAGTCAAGCGCATTTGCGGTAGAGGCTAAAATTTTAGGCGCAAAATTAGCCGAGGCTTGGCTTTCTTTTTGGAAAAAGAATAAGCCGGTGCTTTTTAGTTTTTCGCCGAGGTCTTTGGCGCGATGTTCCGATTCTAAATGAGCGTTAATGGTTAACTCAAAAGTTTCTAACTGGCGTTCTAAAGGCAAAGAATCTTTTTGCTTAAGTGCGCTTTTATCTAAGCCACCTAAACGGTGCATCATTTCTCGAGCTTGTTTCTTTTTTTCTATATCCAAATAACCAAGCATGAGCAATATGGCTTCACGCCACCATGATTCTTGAACAGGACCATCCTCGAGAAATTTGGCAATTTTTTCTGTATCTCTCCATTCTTCTACCAAATAACGTCCCACTAAAAACTCTTGAAAAGAGAGGTGTATAAATCTATACTCTCCATCACGTTCTTCAAGCAAAGAACCGCGTTGACGCGTTTGGCTTAATAGTTGCTCTATATAAGGAGCATAGCTAGGCTCTTCATTGAGATATTTTTTGAGAGCATCTTCTTCTATTTCACGTCCCTGCTCTTCGCCGCGTTGGTGCATTCTAAAAGCTAATAGAGCCAACATTTCACGGGATGATTTTACGCCTATTCTATTTCTAATATCCCTACTCACGTCTTCGTCTAAAGTGTAATCAGAACTTAACATTGCTTCGATAGCTTTCTCGTATAAATCGGCGCGTTGTTCAGGTAGATTTCTGTTATTAAAATGCACAATCAAGAACATACGCACCATTAGAGGAGAAGAAACTAAAATTTGAGCATCGTCTGCTAAACGCTCTTTTCGATTTTTTTCTAGTTTTTTTATGCCCTCAATTAATTCATCTGCCTTCTTTTTTGCTTTTGATAAAGATTCAGGGAAAATCGCTTCATAGGCTTGTTCAATCATAAATGAAATTTGTGCTTCATCTATGGGTAAAACGCTAAGATGCTGAAATCCATGTCCTAAAATCGCTTGTCCCTGATAAGCGGTTGTTCGGCTGGTAACTACAATGCGTAATTTTTCTTTTCCAGCGGCTAATTGCTCAATATCTTGCCTGATTTCTCCGCGCTCATCTTCATCGGGTATTTCATCTAAGCCATCTAGCAAAAGCAGAACATCTTCACCATCATCTAAAAGATGATCTATAAATTTGGTGTCAATATCCATGCCAGTTTGACTTTCTAGTAAATGTTCTGCCAAAAAAGCCACAATTGTTTTCTTCTTTTTATCTCCATTTTCACGAAGATAATTTGCATATAAGCTAAGAGGGGCATAAATTGGCAAGGGGAGGGGTGGACTTAATCCCAATTTATTTTTAGCTATTTTTTCATCATCATATCGGAGCGCACGCGCTAGTGACCAAGCAATATGCTGCAAAACGGTCGTTTTTCCGCTTCCAGGTCCCCCCGTGATAATTAAGCGAGAGGATAAAGATAAAATCTTATCTAAAGAAACTTCTTCTGCGCCTTTTTCTTCTCTTTGCATTTTCAGCGAATCGTCTTCAGTTTTTTCTGGGCTATATTCTGCACGTAGGGAAACATAAACTTTTTCAAGAGGTAAAACGACCACCGGCTTGCCCCCTCTCTCAATTCCCCTTAAAGTAATTGAACCAAAATACTCCTCTGCCCATGCCAAGTATTTAACTATTTGTTTATCCAACTCTTTTTTACTCAATCTTGAGGAGTACTTCTCAGTGACATAATTGATTTGCGGGTTATCCCCCGTAAGAAGCATACCAAGATTCTCTTCCACCTCTACTGAGCTGTCTCTATAATTGATTTCATTTTCTGTCCCTGTAGAAATAATCGCTTTTTCTACATCACCTTCTATTTCTATAACGTCTTTTTTCTCAGGCACCATTCTTTGCTTGGCGCGTGAGTACTCAAGCACAA
>CAZAWS010000169.1:0-4931 GCA_964488755.1 uncultured Anaerolineaceae bacterium
CTGATCCGTAAAATCCGCGTTCTATTTTGAGTCCCCTGAACGCTTACTAAAGTTTTTCTCTGCGCCTTTACGCCTCTGCTTGAACCAAAGCGTTAAAACTTCGTGCTTCTTCGTGTGCCTTTGTGGATAAAAAATCATGCCTACAATCCCCTCCGAATTCACCATCCCCCGCACCCACAAAACCAATCTCAGCACCCCGGCGCGTTGGATATTCTCCCACGTCTACCGTTACGGCTGGATTTGGGTCATGATCTGGATTGGCGCAATCGGCAACGCAGCCCTTGCGGGCATAATGCCCGTTTATGTTGGAAAAGCCTTCAACGCCCTTATTGCCAGCCCCCAACAACCTGAAAAACTGCTCCCCATCATGTGGCTGATTATTGGCTCACAAGTTCTGCGCTCCATTCTCCAACTAGGGCGAAACTTTGGCGCAGACCTAGTTGCCCAAAAAACCGAGCGAAATATCAGAGACGAACTCTATGTCTCGTTACTCGGCAAAAGCATGACCTTCCACAATATCCAGCCCATTGGCGATACAATGGCGCGTGCCACAAACGATGTACGGGAAATCAACTTTATGTTCAGCCCGGGCGTAAACCTCGTTATTGGCTCGCTCACCTTTCTTGCAATGCCATTTCTCTACGCGCCCCGCTATCACACAGACCTGCTCCTCGTCCCCACCCTCTTCGCTATCGCCTATTTTATTGCACTTTGGCAATACCTCCACAGCCTGCGCCCCGTTACAGAAGATGTGCGCGACACCTTCGGAAAAATGAACACCAGACTCGCCGAAGCCATTGATGGCATAGAAACGGTCAAAGGCGCGGCGCAAGAAGAATCCGAAGTAAACCTCTTCAACTCCCATGCTCGTCAATTCCGCAACGCCTTCGTCAAACAGGGAGACCTCGAAGCTCGCTTCGTCCCTATGCTTCTCTACGGGATGGCACTCGGCGGCGGTCTCCTCCATGCCCTCATTCTTTACCGCAACGGTGAAATTAATATCGGCGCGGTAGTTGCCTACGTTGGACTTCTGCAAATGCTCCAATTCCCCACTTTCGCATCCACTTTTGCCTATACCCAAGTTTCTCTGGGAATGGTGAGTGCACGCCGCATATTAGATTTGATAAAACGCGAAACGGACTTAGATCAAAATGCGGATGGCTTCGCCGGGGACATCCGTGGGGAAACTTGCTTCCGTTCAGTAAACTTTTCCTATGCGTCAACAGCTTCTGCCAAAAAACCGCTCTCGCCGCTGGGGACAGCGGCGACTAAAAAAGATTCTGTTTTGGACGGAATCAGTTTCACCGTTCAGCCCGGTCAAACGGTGGCAATTGTAGGACAAACGGGATCCGGAAAGACCTCCCTCGTCAAGTTACTCAACCGCACCTACGACGTGACCGCTGGCGAAGTCCTCATAGATGGCGTAAACGTCCACGACTGGAACTTAGCCTCCCTACGTCAACAAATCTCCATCATCGAGCAAGATATTTTCCTCTTCTCCTCCTCTATCTCCGAAAATATCGCCTTTGGCAAACCAGATGCAACAATCGAAGAAATCATCAAAGCCGCCAAATCTGCGCAAGCCCATGAATTTATCACCCGCTTTGAAAAGGGCTACGAAACCGTCCTTGGCGAACGCGGCGTGACTCTCTCTGGGGGGCAACGTCAGCGATTGGCTTTAGCGCGCGCCTTCCTTACCGACCCTCGTATTCTTGTTTTAGACGATTCCACCTCCGCCATAGACAGCGCAACAGAAGATAATATCCAACGCGCCATCGCTGAAGCCTCAAAAGGACGCACTACCTTCCTTATCACGCATCGCCTCTCCCAAATCCGTTGGGCAGATTTAATCATCGTGCTCAAAAAAGGAAAAATTGCCGCCACTGGCAATCACGCTGAGTTGATGGAGAGTAGTGAGGCTTATAAAAGGATTTTTTCGGAGTGAGTTAGGGATTAGTAAATCTGGTAATCGGGTGAACAGGAAACGGGATTGGTTGCGTGCGCGGCGATAAGGCAGAAAGACGTTTACGCCAAGTAGATGTTGATGAGGGCACGCAAGTTGAAATCACGTGCGTTTCGGGGCAGTTCATCCATCTTGATTATTTTTAAGTATGAGATTTTTTTCTGAAAAGGGAGTCCAAAGTCTCCAGACTTTTGCTTTTTGCCAAAAACCCGAAATCGGGAGATTTCGGACTCCAAACTTAAACCAAAAAGGAGTTGTACTATGTTTATTTTATTTTCTGTTATCGCGATATTCATCCTGTTTTATCTTTTCAAAAAAGCAGAAGTGAATAAAGGGCGCGAGCGTGCGAATGAAAAATATGCCCAAAGAAAGATAGAAAAAATTGAAAACCCACATGCGCTTAGAAAACTATCTATTTTGCCGCTGATTGACGCTGAAAGCGTGAGTGAAAATTTAAAAACAGAAAATGGTGTTTCTTATCTTATTCAGGCAGATGATGAGCAAATTTTATTAGATTTAGGGTTCAATAAAAATAAAGAAAACCCTTCTCCTTTGCTTCATAATATGAGCGAGTTGGGGAAGTCTTTTGATGAAATTGATTATTTGGTTTTCTCTCATTTACATTTAGACCATGTTGGCGGGATGTCGGAACAAAAGGCGGGCGAGTTTAGTATTTCTCAAGCAAAATTCGATACACCGTCTATTCCCGTTTACGCGCCCGAAAAACTGGCACCTTCTGCCTATAATCCCCAACTTGACAATATCACCGTATCTCAAGACCCCACCAAAATCACGGCGGGCGCATATACCATAGGCACGATTCCCAGATTTTTATTTCTCATGGGCTATATTGAAGAACAGGCAATTGCGTTGAGACTTGAGGGAAAAGGCATCGTTTTGGTGATTGGTTGCGGACATCAGACCATCCAACGGGTTATTGAGCGTACCAAAGAACTTTTTGACGATCCTATTTACGCGATTATTGGCGGTTTACATTTGCCGATTAATGGGACAACTTTCTTTTCCAAAATACAATACCTCGTGGGGAGCGATTACGCGCCCCCGAATGGCTTAAGTGAAAAAGATGTCTTTGATGCCATCGAAAGTATTAAAGCTGAAAATGTAGAGGTCGTTGGCATATCCCCGCATGATAGTTCGGCGTGGAGCATTGAGCAATTTAGAGAAGCCTTTGGCGATAATTATGTGGATGTCAAAGTAGGAAAAGAGATTGTGGTTGCCTAGCGGGGAATAGGTAATCAGGAATCAACGCTCTAGCCGCTGTCCCCAGCGGTGGGATTGGCTCACAAAAACGGTTTTATAAACTTAAACAAAGCCCGCTAAAAGCGGATTAAACAATACCGAAAACCCTTCCTATTCCTGAGCAAAAACGAAATAATATCAAGTATGGAGAATGTTATGCAAAAAGAAATTACAGAAAAAGGTCCCTTGCTCACCCCCAACGGGGAATTGGCAGATGTGGGTTGGTCTCCATATCCAGTATTGGATTGCAATCTGGAAAATGTCAATTTTTACTCCTTGAAACCATTGCAATTTTTGCGCGTTAAACGCTGGGATTATTACGCCGTTTTCACCCCAAGACGTTTTTTCTCCGCCACAATCGCGGATCTCGGCTACGCTGGCAATGTCTTTGTATACACAATGGATTTTGCTACAGGTGAGCTGCATGAAGAAGGGTTGGTTATCCCGCTAGGAAAAGGGATTGAATTGCCACGCAATAATACAGAAGGGGTAACTTCTTTTTCTGGGAAGGGCGTGACTGTAACATTTACAGTTAAAGACGGCAAGCGAAATCTATTCGTTGATTGGGAAAGTTTCCATAACGGACGCGGCATCCAAGCCCAAATCGAGCTTTCTCAGCCCAAAGAACATGAATCAATGAATTTGGTCATCCCCATCCCACCAAAACGCTTCTACTTCAACACTAAAATCAATTGCCTACCGGCATCTGGATATATTCAATATGGCGATATACGCGAAGAACTACGTCCAGACGAAGCACTTGGTGCGTTAGATTGGGGTCGCGGTGTCTGGGAATACAGTAGCTTCTGGAATTGGGCTAGCGCGTCCGGCTTCTCGCCAGATGGGCGCAGTATCGGGCTTAACTTGGGGGGCGGATTCGGTGATATTAGCGCGGCGACTGAAAATGCGGTCATCGTAGATGGAAAAATCCACAAGCTAGAGCAAGTTCCCTATCTTTACGACTCGAATGATTATATGAAGCCATGGATTTTCCGAGACAACCAAAATCGCCTTGATCTGACATTCACCCCCTTCAAAGATCGTACTGCGCGTACAAACTTAGGGATTATTTTTAGCGAAGTGCATCAACTCTTTGGTCGTTATAATGGTCACGTCATTCTGGATAATGGAGATCGTTTAGAAATTCATGACCTAATTGGCTTCGCGGAAGAACATCATGCTCGTTGGTAAGCTGAAGCCATTCAGTTCCTAAAAGACTCCAAATCGACTACTCTCTGATTCCCGATACCTAATCTACTGATTTAAGGAATCCACCTCATGCAAAACTCATCCTACTGGCTACTCTTCCTCTCCGCCGCCTTCGCGATTAACATCTCACCCGGACCCGACATCGTATATATCGTCTCAAAAACTATAGCGGGTGGACGCAAAATCGGATTTGCTTCCTCGCTCGGCGTTTGTGTGGGCGCATTTGTCTACGTTGTAGCAACAGCTTTGGGACTATCCGCAATTCTTGAGACCTCGTTGATTGCTTTCAGTATCGTCAAATATGCTGGAGCCGCGTATCTCGTCTATTTGGGGATTAAATCCTTAATGTCCAAAGGCTCAACATTCGATATGCCCACCGAAGACAACGTGGGAGACACGCCGTGGCAGGCATTTCGTCAAGGCGTTTTAGTTGATATTCTCAACCCCAAAGTAGCGGTCTTTTTTATGGCATTTTTGCCCCAATTTGTCCGCCCTGAGT
>CAZAWS010000170.1:0-4872 GCA_964488755.1 uncultured Anaerolineaceae bacterium
TTCGAGTTCATGCAAGTAGAAATTTTGATAATCATGCCCCGATGCGTGCTGAATGACATAATTTTCTGGCGAAAATGTTTGCAAGACAACACGCCCCCCACGCGCGGAGCGTCCCGCTCGTCCCGCAACTTGTGTCAGCGTCTGAAAAACTCGTTCAGCGGCAAAAGGGTCGGGGAGATTTAATCCCACATCCGCCAAAACTACGCCAACAAGGGTCACGAGGGGCAAATCCAATCCCTTTGCGAGCATTTGCGTACCAACCAAAATATCAGCACGATGCGCGGTGAAATGACTCAATATGAGATCGTGCGCGCCTTTTTTGCGAGTGGTATCCCAATCCCAGCGCAGAGTGCGAGCGGAGGGGAAAAGCGCGTTGACCTCTGCCTCCACTTTTTGACTACCCAGACCATAGCCGCGAATTTTAGCACTCTGGCAGACGGGGCATTTCTTGGGCATTTGACGCGCATATCCGCAACGATGGCATTGCAAAGCCTTCCCCCCTCGAACTCCCCCAAAAATGGGGGGAGAACCAATCCCTCTCCCATTTTGGGGGAGGGTAGGTGAGGGCGCACTATGCAAAGTGAGCGGCGTATCACAACGAGGGCAACTGAGACTTTCGCCGCAATCTCTGCAAAAAACATAGGTCGCCGAACCACGCCGATTAAGAAAGAGAATCGCCTGCTCGCCACGCGCTAAAGTGTGAGCAAGGGCTTCTTCTAAAGCTCTGCTAAATATGCCGATATTGCCCGATTTCAGCTCTGCGCGCATATCTACGACTTGAACGGGCGGAAGTTCGCGTTGAGCAATGCGGTGGGGGAGTTTTACTAGTTCTGCCCCCATCGGGGGGGAGTTAGAGGGGGGGCTGGCACGATACATATACTCAATAGGCGGCGTAGCTGAGCCTAAAATGCAAACTGCACCACAAATCTCTGCGTAATTTTGCGCCGCACGCACGGCATTATAAAATGGCGGCTGGTTTTGATGATACGAATTATCGTGAAACTCATCCAAAACAATCAATTTGATATTTGGGAGCGGCGCAAAAAGAGCCGAACGTGCGCCGATAATCACTTTGAGTTGCCCTGCCCGCGCTCGCCGCCACGTATCATAATTTTCGCCTGCCGAGAGTTTCGAGTGCACCAACCCCACTTCCCCCGCAAAACGCGCCAAAAATCGCCGCACCGTTTGCGCCGTAAGCGCAATTTCTGGCACCAAAATCAACGCCTGCCCGCCCCGCTTCACCGCCTCTTGCGCGGCACGGATATAAATCTCGGTCTTCCCAGAGCCAGTGATTCCATGCAATAAAATTGGGCGTTTTAGCGAAGCAGCGAAAGAAACATTCACGACCTTCATCGCCTTTTCTTGTGCATCATTCAGCACATGCTCAAAACTCTCATCTTCTCTAATTTCGACTTTCTGCACAGGGTCACGCCAAATCTCTGTTTCTCGCAAGACAATTAAATCTCGCGCTGCCAAAATTTTCAAATCAGATAGATTGCATCCGCTCTCGGCATAGATCCACGTTACAGCAACAGCATCTTTTTTATTAATTAGGAATTGAAGAGCCGCGGCGCGCCTGTTTTGGGTTTGCTTGGTGCTCCCCAGCTTGGTCATCTGCTCCAACGCGACGCGCGGAGAAAGAGCCAACTGCGCCATCCGAATCATCTTCGGGCGGACGCGGGGTGCTGGCAAAACAGACTTACTCGTCAAAACTCCACGCTTCACCAAATTCCCTGCCGATTTTCGCCAATCAACGTGTTTGAAGTGTGTATCTATTTGTCGACCGCGTAGAGAGCCACGCTTTTGGAGAAGGGCGAGGAGACGTTTTTGGGTCTGGGAAAGTTCGGTGTTCAGGGTTTTGTATTCGGTATTCTGTACTCGGTATTCGGTATCCGCCCTTTGGCTCAATCCTGAAGGCAACATCATCCCCACCATTGCCGAAAGAGAGTTCAAGGTCTCCTCCGCCATCTTCTCCGCCAACGCAATTTGTGCGGGAGCAAGAACAGGAAGATAATCGAGTAAATCAATCACCTCTTTTGTATTTTCTACTGCGGGGGTTTCAACAAAACGTAAAATCACCCCTTGTACAATTTGATTATTAAATGGCACAGTCACCAAGTGCCCGACACTTATTTTCCCTTCTAATTGGGGAGATAAATGGTAGTCAAATACGCCACTGATAGCAGGGATGTTGACGGAGATTTGGACGAAAATCATAGCAAAGCAACAGAAAGCTGAACCTGAACTATAATACTAAGTGCATGCTCATTCAGTTTTTTTTCTTGTCGATTTATCATCATTCCCCTCTCAAAAGACGCACTTTTTTACGAAGAGCGTCTAATTCTTCTTTTTGGCTCATTGTTAGTGTATTTAAATATCGATTTGTTTCCTGCATTTCCTCGACCAATGCTTGAGTGTGCTGAAAAACAAATCGCCTTAGGCGCAAGGCAATTAATTGAGGGCGATTGAGATGTAACCAGTCAAGATAAAAATCACCACGCGCAGTCAAAGCCTCAAAATAGCCGTTTTCCAAAAGAATAATATGCTCATCTAAATTATCTAATAGCGGATGGAGAAGCTCTTGCGTATCTGAAGAATGCCAATAGGAGGCTTTGTTACGATTACAAGCGGTACAAGCATAAACTAAATTCCCCAATTCATCAGTCCCCCCACTGCTAATCGGTTGAAAATGATCAATTTCCAATTTACTACCTGCTTCAACTTCATTAACGCCACAATACCCACAAGAAAAATCATATCGTTCACGCACAGCATTACGAATTTTTCTTGAGACAACCATTAAACCCCAATTGATTGTTTAGCAAGACGAGAAAAAGAGTCCTGAATAAGAAAATAGCGTTCATCAAACTCTTCGATCCAGCGTTTGGTGTCAGCAATAAGCAAAGCTTGTTGATTTCTTAATTTAACCAAATCTTCTTTTTTTTGTTTAGAAATTTTTAAAGCTTCATCTATAATGACTTGGTTAGATTCTAGTTTTTTTAAAGCAGACTCTGCTGTTTCATCTTCAACAATACTTATCGTATTCCTGATTTTCGACAATTCACTTTCTTCTTTTACAGTAAGTTTGCCATTTAATTTCTTCAAGCGCAATTCTGTAAAGCGTTCTTCAATTTCAAATGTCCACTTCTTTGCCATAATTTTATCCTTTAGATTTCTTTCATTATACCAACAAAGATTGACGGCCAGTTTTGTAGCACGAAATTTGTTTTGCGTTTTAGTATAGCGACGCCGTAGCGGCACACTGTAACAGTGCGGAGGGAGAGAAGATATTCACGCAAAAATGTTGCTGGAGGCAATCAAGTTGGGGTCACGCTCGCAACAAGGACTTCATCCCCAAAAGAGAAGAGCTGAAGTCCTTGCTACGAGGGAAAAGTCCAACTTTATTCCTTCTCCTTCAACTGCCTCAACTCAAGGCGCGCCACGCGCATCCCGTCCATCTCGACTGCTTTTAGGCGGATATTTTCTTCGGGGATTTCAATCTCGTCACCCAGTTCGGGAATACGCTCCAAGCGTCCCATCATGTAGCCGGCGATAGTGTCGTAGTTTTTGTCGGCAAGCGTCAAGCCCATTTGCTGATTAACGTATTCGAGCAGTGCCAAGCCATCGAGCAAGAAAGATCCGTCTTCTTGATGTTGGATTTCGTCCAGATTATCGTCAAAGGGATCGCGGATATCGCCGATAATCTCCTCCAATAAATCTTCTAAAGTGACCAAGCCTGCTGTCCCACTATATTCATCAAGTGCGATGGCAATATGCTGTTTCTCGTCCCGAAATTCATGCAAAAGTTTAGTAACAGAAATGGTTTCTGGCACAAAAATAGCTTCTCGCATGAGGTCTTTGGCGGGAATATCGCGGCTATCAAATTCCTCAAGGCGATTGAGTAAATCTTTGACATGAAGAATGCCTTTGATATCGTCTAGATCTTCACCATAAACAGGGAATTTGGTATAGGAATTTTCTCGAACAAGGATAGCGGCTTCTCGAAGAAGCATATCTTCTTGGATGGCGGTAATTTCTGTGCGCGGAATCATCACCTGACGCACGACCAATTTGCCAAAATCGAAAATTGCCGAGAGCATTTCGCGTTGAGGTTGCTGAATGATGCCCTCCGCTTCAGGACCAGAAACAAGATTTTTGAGTTCCTCCGCAGTATAAACATTACTATGGCTGGCATCACCTTCTAAACCAAGAGAGCGAAGAGTGATGTGCGTGAGCCAATCGAGGAGGGAGACAAATCCGCTAAATATCTTCATGAAGATGTTCATAGAGGGGGCTATCGCTATTGAAAATTTTTCAGGCGCGTTGAGCACAGTAATTTTAGGCACTTGCTCACCGAGCACAACGTGCAAGGTGGTGACGACCGTTAGCGAAATAATGAGAGGCAAAGCGGCGATGACCTTGCCAAGAAATACAAGATTTTCTGGCAAAATCAAATCGTGAAAATATGGCGAAAGAAGTTGCTCGAAGGTGTTTTCACCCACTGCGCCTAAGGCTAGGCTGACGATGGTGATGCCAAGCTGTGAGGCGGCGATAACACGATCTCGTGCGGAGGAGTTTTCAAGCCAACGCTTAACAATTTTTGCGCCTTTATTGCCTTCTTCGGCAAGGCTCTCTATACGAGTTTTACGAGCTGTAACTGCGGCAAATTCTACGCCAACGAAATAACCGTTTAGCGCGATGAGGAAAAAGATGAGGAGGATGTCCCAGAGTATCATAAGTTTTTTTAGATTTGAATGTTAGAAAGTTTGAATATTAAAAAGTAGGTAAGTTCGGAGCAAGCTGAGTATGCCAATGTTTTGTGAGGATAAGAAGTTCCCAAGATTTATTGGGTGATTTCTCGTCCATCCCCCC
>CAZAWS010000171.1:0-4852 GCA_964488755.1 uncultured Anaerolineaceae bacterium
AATTCTACGCACAATTTTATCAAAATATAGCATATGGTTTCATAGGAAAAGTATTAACGTAAGCACGAAAATATTCTTAGGTTATTTTTCAACGCGAATGTCGCGAATTGACGAATGACACGAATAAAGACCCATTTTATTAAAAATATTCGCGAAATTCGCTCATTCGCGTAAATTCGCGTTTAAAGAATATAGGCCATCTCACCACCCTTGCCGCCTTTGTCCTTTTGCACCTTTGTCCTTTGTCCCTTTGTCACCTTTGTCACCTTTGTCCCTTTGCCCCTTTGCCCCTTTGCCCCTTTGCCCCTTTGTCCCTTTGCCCCCCTTGTCACCCCGCTACCCTTGCAACCTTTCCCCCCTTCGAGTATCCTTCTCTTGGGAGTGGTTAAGTCCCGGTGGGCTTCCCGGTCTTCAACATCGGTGACGGGTCGCGTTGCGAGCCGTGGTGGGTTCGACTCCCATGCACTCCCGCCTAAAGAAATAAAACGTGAAACGTGAAACCTATAAAACAAGTTTTGCGCTTCACGTTTTTTCAATCGCATTCTGACAACAACACAAAGAGCATAGAGAAAGTTGATAAATCACGAAGAAAAAACATAGAAATTTTTCTCTGCAAAATCCGTGTTCTCCGTGTCCCCAAAAAATATAGGCAAGTTTTGCAATACTGTACATTCTGCATTCTCCATTCAAAATTCTACATTCACTATGTCCCTTCCCGAAACCGAAATCCTAAACGAACTTATAGCAAGAATCTTCGTCTATGAAAGCATTATTCATGGCGATACCAAGCGCGGATTCGTCATCCAATATCACGGGCATTTATTGGGAGATGATTCTGCGGCAGCTTACGATCAACTTGTTAAAAACCTTGCCCCCTATAAACTAACACCCCTTTTTCAAGAAGAGAATAATAGGCAAGTGATTATTCTCGTTCATGAAGCTGCCCCGCCACAACTCCCCAATATCACGATAAATTTACTTTTCTTTTTAGCAACTTTAGCCAGCGTGCTATTTACGGGTGCAGTTTTTGAATCTGACCTCCCCGCAAATGCCGACTTATTTGCAGTACTTAAAGACGCACTTGTTCATATTGGGCGCGGCATCCCTTTTGCAGTAAGTTTATTAAGCATTCTTCTTGC
Source organism: uncultured Anaerolineaceae bacterium (assembly GCA_964488755.1). GTDB lineage: Bacteria > Chloroflexota > Anaerolineae > Anaerolineales > Villigracilaceae > Desulfolinea. The sequence goes on from CAZAWS010000171.1 coordinate 1,140, forward strand.
ACACGAATTTGGGCATTATTTAATGGGGCGATACCATAAAACCAAAGTCACCCTGCCCTTCTTTTTACCACTCCCCTACCCTTTTAGCATTTTAGGCACATTGGGCGCATTTATTCAATTGAAAGAACGCCCTAAAAACAAACGTATTCTCTTCGATATAGGGCTTGCAGGTCCTCTTGCAGGACTGGCGGTTGCAATCCCCGTTCTACTCTACGGGCTTTCGCTCTCCACGCTCGGCACCCTCACCGACACAGGCATGCTCGAAGGCAACTCCATTCTCTATTTATTTGCAAAATTTGCCGTTTTGGGAAAACTTCTCCCCGAACCAACCAGCTATCATGGCGTTGCGCCAGTACTTTATTGGATACGCTACATCTTCACCTCCACGCCCTCCCCCATCGGCGCGCTCGATGTGCAAGTTCACAACATCGCTTGGGCAGGTTGGGCAGGGCTTCTTGTCACATCACTCAACATGATTCCCATGGGCACACTCGATGGCGGGCACATTTTGTACAGCGTCTTCGGTAAAAACGCAAAAAAACTTGCCCCTTTCATTCTCGCTACACTCTTCCTACTTGGCTTTGCGTGGCAAGGCTGGTGGATGTGGGCACTCATGCTCTATTTTCTAGGACGCAGACACGCCGAACCCCTCGACCAAATCACCGAACTCGACCCCGCTCGCCGCAAATGGGCAATTTTCGCCCTCATCGTCTTTATTCTCGTCTTCATTCCTGTTCCACTGGTGGTCTATGGCTAAAACTCGCATTTTTCTCCTCCTTATTTTTCTTCTCACCGCTTGCACGCCCTCATCTGCTACATCAACATCAATACCCGCATCAACAACCACAGCCACCAAAACCCCGCCCCCTACCGCCACGCCCATTCCTGTTAGCAATTTTGAGATTGAAGAAAAAGACCTCGAGGGCATAGAAATCGAAGTTTGGCACGCATGGTTTGGTGCTCCCGCTTCACTTCTCGATTTGCAAATTGATGAATTTAACGAAGAAAATCCATGGGGAATTAAGGTAAAAGCCAGCTATCAGGGAAGCTATAATATGCTCTTCAATGCCGTATCCGATTCAGTGGGAACGGCGGAACATCCGCACATTGTGCTTGCTCTCCCCGAACAAACAGCAGTGTGGCGTGAACGTGGTGCCGTTAAAAACTTATCCCCGTATATAGATGATCCCATCTGGGGCTTTACCGCAGAAGAAAAAAGCGACATCCCCGCTCCCTTCCTCGCCCAAGACCAATACGATGGGGAACAGATAGCCCTCCCCGCCCAGCGGACGGCGCGTTTTCTCCTCTATAATAAAACGTGGGGAGAAGAACTCGGTTTCAATGCCCCCCCGCTCACCTTTGACGACTTTGAAAAACAAGCCTGCGCCGCCAACAAATTTATGCACTCAGACGAAGACCTAGAAAATGATGGCAAAGGTGGCTGGATTGTAGATTTCGATTCCAATGCCGTTCTCGCATGGATGCTCGGCTTTGGTGGTGGTCCCCTTGATGCTAACAACAACTATCAATTCATCAGCGATGAAAATATAAACAGCTTCAAAAACCTAAAAGAACTATACGACAAAGACTGTGCGTGGCTCACCACAGCCAATACGCCTTACGAACAATTTGCAGCACGCTCTGCCCTCTTTATCATCGCCAGCATGGAAGAATTCCCCGAAATTGACAATGCCTTCGCCGAAGCCAGTAATAATGATGAGTGGACAGTTCACCCCATCCCTGGGGCAAAACGCGGGACGATTATTACCTACGGCAGTTCATATACCCTTCTTAAAACAGAAGATGAAGCCGAGGCACTTGCATCGTGGCTCTTCATCAAGTGGATGCTTACGCCCGCAAACCAAGCTAAATTCACGAAAAGTACCGCTCTTTATCCCCTTCGCACCTCTTCACTTGAGCTATTATCCGATTATGAAAAAGATAATCATCACTGGGGACAAGCGGTCGATTTTATCGAAGAAACTGAAAACTATCCCCAATTGGCATCTTGGCATAAAGTACGCTATCTTTTAGAAGATGGTTTTGAATATATTTTCCGCTTCGATGTACAAGCTGGTTCAGTTGCCGCCATTTTGGCACAAATGAACGCCACAGCACAGGATTTAAGCAAATAATCCCCCCCGAACGGGAAGAAAAAAGGGTAATTGCTCAAAATCATGGATGGGAGGACTGCATTGTATCTGCATTTGGATGCGTTGCAGTTCGGGTTTCAAAGATAAACGTTAGTGATGCAATATATCGCTAAATTTTTGAGCAATTACAAAAAATTCTCCTGCTTCGAGGGGAATAAAAACGACACAAGGAGTTCACCATGAAAAAGCTAGGCATCCTCACCGGTGGCGGTGATGCCCCCGGTCTAAATGCAGTTTTGCGCGCGGCTGTAAAAACCGCCATACGTAGCTATAATTGCAAAGTAATAGGATTAAAAGATGGCTACGATGGCTTTCTCGCCCCCGGTGGAATTATCCCACTAGGGCGCGAAGAAGTCCGTGGCATTCTACCGCGTGGCGGCACCATCCTAGGCACAGCGAATCGCGGCAACCCCTTTGCGCGTGAAGTTGTACAAGACGGTGAAAAGGTGATTATAGACACCTCCGATGAAGTAATTGAAGCCATAAAAAAACAAAATTTAGATGGCTTAATTGTTATCGGCGGTGACGGGACATTAAACATCGCCCTCGAACTTTATAGAAAGGGAGTCCCTATTATTGGTGTTCCCAAAACCATTGATAACGACGTGGGCGGCACAGAAGTGACCTTCGGCTTTGATACCGCCCTAGAAACAGCCACTGAAGCCATAGACAAATTGCACACCACCGCTGAATCACATCATCGCATCATGGTGCTAGAACTCATGGGGCGTGATGCGGGCTTCATCGCCCTTCATGCAGGCGTAGCCGGTGGCGCAGATGTAATTCTCATTCCTGAAATTCCCTTTCACTATGAAGCAATACTCGATAAAATCAATCGCCGTGTTCAAAGTGGGCGACACTTTAGCATTTTAGCCGTCTCTGAAGGCGCAAAATCCATCGAAGGCAAACAAATTTATTCACGCACCGGCAATGAAATTTACGTCCCACGCTTAGGCGGCATTGGGCAAGAAGTCTCCGACTATATCGCAAAACATAGCGAGCAAGAAACGCGTATCACCGTGCTAGGACATATCCAGCGTGGCGGAAGCCCAACACCCTTCGATCGTTTTTTGGCTACACGCTACGGTGCCGCGGCAACTCGTCTCGCCGCACAAGGGAAATTTGGGAATATGGTCTCTTTGCAAAATGGACACGTCACAGATATTCCCCTCGCCGAAGCTCTCGCTACGCCCAAACGCGTAGACCTAAACGGAGATGCCGTCCGCACCGCGCGAAATTTAGGGATTTGTTTTGGGGACGAAAAATAATTGTAAGCGTTCAGCCATATTAAAATGTAAGCGTTCAGCTTTCAAGAATATGCCAACGTTTCGTAGGGAAACGACACCCCGCCCTCACTCCTTCGCTACACTCAGGACAACGTCTGACCTTTCGCCACACTCAGGTCGTCCCTCTCCCAAAATGGGAGAGGGAAAATTCTCCCCCATTTTGGGGGAGATGTCCGTAGGACAGAGGGGGCAAACGTCAATCAATTCTAGCCACTACCGAAAAGGTAAGCGTTCAGCCATATTAAAATTATGCCTTAATCTTTCAACGCAAATG
>CAZAWS010000172.1:0-4794 GCA_964488755.1 uncultured Anaerolineaceae bacterium
ATATGCAAAGTCTAGGGTGAGTATTGTAGAGCAAAATAATTTGCTGGGAGGATAGCTGATGAAGGTCACTTATCCCAAAAAAAAGAAAAAATCTGGGATACAGATTCATAGCGCGTGGATACTTCTTTTCGTTTTCGTTTTGATTATTGTCGCATTTGTAGGAGGGATGTTCTTCTATCGCGGAGGCTATGCCACTGACTTTTTGGCTGAAGCGCGCAATGGCGTAGAGTTAGAAGCTATTAACGAAGTAGAAAACGAGTTAAATACAGAATTGAACTTATATCAATCAAATGGATTACCAACCATATTTTTAGATATTCCCTTCGATTCGATGATGCAAATCGAAGAAAAACGAGATGAAGCTCTGGATGTTGGCATTTTGCTCTCATCAGATGATGATTATGTGCCTGCAAATATGCACTTTAACGATGAACAAAACCTTGATATAAAAATGCGCCTAAAGGGAGATTGGACAGATCACCTTGAATCAGACAAATGGTCTTATCGCATTCATATCACTGAGGATGATGGTGCAGTGCTCGGTATGAGACGTTTCTCTTTACAAGCTCCAGAGACAAGAAATTATACAAGCGAGTGGGGCTATCATCAAAACCTATTTCTTGAAAATATCCTTACCCCTCGTTATCATTTTGTGAATGTCGTTGTCAATGGGGAGCATAAAGGTATTTATGCGCTCGAAGAGAGTTTTACAGAAGATTTACTCGAATCACAAGAACGCCGTGAAGGGGTCATCATCCGAATGGATGAAGATTTATTATGGGGCGATAGAGCGCGCTACATCAACAGCGATCCCTTTATCTGGTATACCCACGAAGATGAAGGGTCTTTTTTGTTGGTTGATGGTGCGCTAAATAATGAGATTACGCCTTTTAGGGGCAATCATATTAACCGTGACGATATTTTATCTGAAGAGTTAGCCTCAGCATCTGAATTATTATATTCATATAATCGCGGTGAGTTGAGTGCCAATCAAATTCTTGATGAAGAACTCTGGGGTAAATACTATGCAATTACCGATTTGTGGGCGGCGGGGCATAGTACAATTTGGCACAACCAACGCTTTTACTATAATCCCGTTACGGGACTTTTAGAGCCAGTTGCCTTTGATGGTCTCGCTTTGCCGCAAAAATATAAAAATAATAAATTAGCGCATCTTTTTGAACTTGAGCCTTTCTTTAATACGCCAGGTGTTCAAAAAGCCTATATCGAAACCTTAGAGCGTATTACTACACCAGAATATATAGCAATGCTCAGAAACGAATTCGGCGATGAGCTTGGCAACTATTATGAACTGCTGACAGAAGAGTATGAAAACAAGACGCTATCGGACAATTTGCTCGCCGAACTTCAACTTCCCTGGGATGGTCTAGCATTGCGGAGTGATTTTTTTGGCAGACACCTAAATCCCGACCAGCCCATTCGAGGTAATTACCATCTGGTAGAGAAAAATGGAGAAACCTTCATCCAACTAGATTTGGTGAATATGATGATTGTCCCTGTAGAGCTTGGGGAACTCATTATTGGCGATACTGCACAAACTTTTGAAAGCGCATGGTGTGCGGATGAATATTGTCAGGCAGAACTTGTTGAAAATATAGATGAAGCAGTTCTTCTACCGAGTAAAGAAAATGACTTCGAGCCAGTTACCTTCTTGGTGCCAACAGAAATTTCGGCAGAGGCGTTAAGCACAGAAAAACTTTTGCTAAAAGTCAATCTTTATGGTGGCTCAGAAACCTTTGAAGTGCCAATTTTCTCTAATTATGTGCCACAAGGCATAGATATTGGTGTTAAGCCAACCGCAACATTAGCAGAGGCTTTAGCCCAGCATCCATTTTTAATTCATCTTGATGATAAAGATTTAGCCATCCAGCAAGGCGATTGGTCAGTTAGTGCCGATTTGGTGCTTCCCGTTGGGTATAATCTTTTTATTCCCGAAGGCACAAGCCTAAAATTTGAAAAAGATAGCGTCTTTTTAGTACAGGGAAGCGTAGAAATTAAGGGAACGGAAGAGAACCCCGTACTGCTAACGGCTCAGGCTGAAAACTGGGGCGGCATGGTGGTTTTAGATGCCGCCGAGCCTTCAAATTGGCAACACGTTATCGCCGAAAAGATGGCGGGCATTTCCCGCGATGGTTGGATACTCACCGGCGGCATCACCTTTTATGAGAGCGAAATAAATATCGCCAATTCTGTTATTGGTAATAATAATACCGAAGATGCCCTCAACATCATTCTCTCCCCTTTTTCATTTGAGTATGTTGAGTTTCTAAATACGCCTTCCGATGCCTTCGATGGCGATTTCACCACAGGTACAGCCTCCTATTGCAGTTTTCACGATATTGGCGGCGATGCTTTTGATGTAAGTGGCACAGAGGCAACAATCACAGACACGCATTTCCTAAATATCGCCGACAAAGCAATTTCGGCAGGCGAAAAAAGCAATCTCACTTTGCAAAATATACGCATTACCAATGTCGGCATTGGCGTAGCCAGCAAAGATTTATCTATCGTTTTAGCAGATACGCTGGCAATTAATAGCGCAAATGTGGTCGGTTTAGCCACCTATATCAAAAAGCCCCAATATGGACCGGGCACAATTATCGCAACCAATGTTGAGTTTATTAACACAGAAAGACCCACACTCAATCAAACGTATAATAAAATGCTTGTAAATGGAGAAAAAATCCCCCAAGAAGACATTGATGTGGATGCGCTATACAACGCAGAAAATTAACTTTGGGATGAAGAGAACGAGACGCACTTGGCGTAAACTTGATTGCCCTAAATAAACACCCTCGCGGTCGTGAACTTGATTCTGTTTACGCCACGCGCCAAGCTGGGGTGACTGCACTCAAGCCCAAAACGCGGGCGGCGCGGTTATTCCTGTCATCCAAAGTGTTGTTGGTAGAACTGCACTGCATCTGTTTTTAGATGCGTTGCAGTTCGGAGTTGAGAAAAATATGGAAGATAAATTGCGTTACGAAATAAAAATGGTCTTTGATGCCCTTCGCTTAGACGAAGTGCGTAGCTGGGTTTATGCGCATTCATCTGCCTTCGGTGTGGCTTATCCGCCGCGTCAGGTCAATAATATTTATTTTGATACCATCGAGCGAGAGTTAATGATGAACCATATTGATGGGGTAGCAGACCGCACTAAAGTCCGTTTTCGGTGGTATGGAGAGAGTTGGGTCACAGAGGGCGGGCAGATTGAACAAAAGATAAAAAGAACCCAATTGGGGTATAAAAAAATCCAAGTGCTTTTGGAGACTATAAATATCTCAGAATCTTCTTGGGATGAAGTTCTTGAATTTCTTTATCAAGGCAGTGATGGAGAGTTTGAATTTTTACTGAAAAATATGGTGCCTGTTCTCATCAACAATTATATGCGTGAGTATTATGTGAGTATGGACGGAGAAATAAGAATAACGCTAGATTATGATATGCGAGCTTTTGGGCAAGGATTTGGATTTTCTCCTAATACTGATTTTGAGCAAGCAGTGCGAAATAACGTGGTTATCGAAATGAAATCGGCAAAAAAGAATCATAAAAGAATAGCAGATGCCCTAGCCGAATTCCCCCTTTATTGCACACAAAACTCAAAATACCTTGACGGAATGGAATATGCAATCTAAATGGGTGAAGAAATATAAATTGACATTTATCATCGTGCTAGCTGGGGGACTGCTTTTTATGGGGCTAGGCATTAATTATATTCAACGCCTTAGAAATGCACTTATTACTTCTACAGAAAATTATAAAACAGAGATTGTTAGGCTAGAAAGAGAAAATCTTCGTCTCGAAAAAACAACACAGGCACAAAGAGCAGATATTATTGCCAACCGAGAATATGTGACCGATGGCGTTTCTCAAAATTATCTCTTTGAAGCCAATTCGTCAAATTTAAGTCTTAATACCCTTGCTGTTTCAGGAAAAAATAACGCCGATGCGCTTAGATTTATCATCAGCGGGCATCTCTACGGCAGTGCTGACAATGAAGGGAGCATTACGCCTTCTAGCACATTGATTGACGCTGTTACTGAAATCAACACGCGAGATCCCGATTTGTTTTTTACATTGGGTGATTTAACCTACGCCCCCTCAGCGCAGAGTTTTGCAGAATTGCACGAGAATTTCTTATCTAAAGTTGACGCGCCAATTTTCAACGCCCCCGGCAACCATGATTTTTATAATGGACGAGCGTTCTACGAAGAGGCATTTGGGCAAAGTTTTTATTATTTCAAATATGGTCAAACACAAATAATTATTCTTGATACAGAAGTCGGTCAATGTGCAATTCTGGGTAGACAAAAAGAGATGCTCTCGCAGGCACTTACTTTGGCTTTAGATGACGATGATATTTCCTCTATCTTTATATTTTTCCATAAAACACTTTTCCTTGAGGGAGAACCTCAACTTATGGCGCAAGCCAATGACACCTGTAGCTATGGAACAAATTATGGTGAATTAGAAACCGAACTATTCATCCCTGCCGCGCAGAAAAAGCCCCTCTACTTAATTGCAGGAGATGTGGGGGCTTTTGGTGGGAATTTATCGCCTTTTTACTATAAAAACCCCGATGCCAATTTATACGCCCTCGCACTAGGGCTTGGGGATTCCCCCGATGATCTTCTTTTGCAAATAGATATCCTTCCTTCATCTGAGATTGAGCTTCAAATAATCTCAATTGGTGGCAATGAGTTTTCTGAAATCGAGACTTATACCCCCGAGTATTGGACTGAAAAAAATGTAAGCGTTCAGCCATAAGACATCAGA
>CAZAWS010000173.1:0-2879 GCA_964488755.1 uncultured Anaerolineaceae bacterium
TTCTCGATTTAGATGGGTTCAAATATATCAATGACCAATATGGTCATCACTCCGGGGATATCTTGCTCAAGCTAATTGCACAACGCCTAAATCATAGCACGCGCAAAGATGATGTTTTAGCTCGATTTGGTGGGGATGAATTTGCTATTTTGCTGAATTCAATAAGCTCGCTTGATGATGCCAAGAAAAGAGCTGAGGGTGTTTTGCGAAAATTAGAAGCCCCTTATAATTTGGGTGGAATTTCTATTCAAATAACAGCGAGCATAGGCATTAGCCTGTACACAAAAGATGTTCAAATCAACACACTTCTCATTGAGGCAGATAATGCAATGTACGTCGCAAAAAAACTGGGGAAGAATCGAGTTTGTTTTATTGAGCAATAAGATTTGCCACCAGCACAAGTGGATGTGAAGCCGAGACGCCCACGCCATCCTTAATTTGCTCTCTGCAAGATGTACCGGGTGCGACAATAGACACCGTGCTCTTCCCCGCCATCTTTTGACGGATTTCTGGAAAAAGAACCAACTCCCCCACCTTCATTGACAATTCATAATGCTCTTTTTCATATCCGAAAGAGCCTGCCATCCCGCAACAGCCAGAGGGGATGATTTCAACTTCATAGCCGACCGCGCGGAGCATCTCGGCGGTTGCTTCTTGCCCAACAGGGAGACCATCATCCGCTGGTGGACGAGCTTTTTGGTAGCAATGCCCGTGCAACGAAATTTTATCTTTCCCCCTTGCAGTAGCGACTTCAATCGTTATTTCTTTTGCCACAGATTGTGCAGATTTCGTTTTTGATTTAGCGAGTTGATTTTGCTGATTTTTTTGTTTTATCATATTGGCTACACGCAAAATATGACTATCACCATTATTGTCGTTGCGTAACAGAAATTCATCTGCAAGATAAGTGCGCTGATTTAATGCTTCTACTTCTTCGTCGTTGGGGAAAAAGTCGAGATACTCATCTTTAAGGGTGTAGATTTCTGATGGTTCCGCACCCAAAACGGGAATTTTTCCATCGGGATCAACTTTTTTTATCTCGTTACGCACTTTTTGTGCGTGTTTTTTCGCAGATTCAAGAAAACCTTTTGAAATCAGTGTTCTACCCGCACCAAGAATGGGCAAAGTAATAACGTGCAACCCTGCTGTGCGGAGAACTTTTAATGTCGCTTGCTCAATCTCTGGTTCAAAGTAACGGGTAAAGGAGTCAGGAAGATAAATGACAGTACTTAGTGGTCGATCTTCGGTGTTGCCTATTACGTGTTGCGTGAAACGTGAAACGTGAGGGGCAAATTTAGGGAGAGAGCGTTTGGGGGAAATGTCCAAGATTTTCTTCGCCCAATGTCCAATCACCCGATTACCTAACGCCTGATTTGCTAATCCCCCTAAAGGCGCACCGAATTTTGCTAAGACGCCAATATAGCCAAAAAGGTAATCTCTTAATTTACGAGAATGTGATTTGTAGTAATGGTTAAAGAATTCATATTTCAACTTCGCCATATCCACGCCAGAGGGACACTCGGATTTGCATCCCTTGCAAGCGAGGCAAAGGTCAAGTGAATTTGCTACGGCTTCTTCAAGGGAACCGCCAACCTCCGTGGTTAAATTCTCCCCAGAAATAAAAGTCCGCAATAAATTTGCACGCCCACGCGTTGAATGGCTTTCTTCTCTTGTGGCTTGAAAGGAAGGGCACATTGTGCCATCGAATTTTCGGCAAACACCCGCGCCATTACAATTTTCAATGGCATTCACCAATCCCCCCTGCGATGAAAAATCTAAGACAGGTTCAGCAAAGGGTTTAGCTGAATAATCTGCGCCATAACGTAGGTTCTTATCCATCGGTAAGGGCGAAACAATTTTGCCGGGATTGAGTAAGTTTTGTGGGTCAGCGGCATTTTTTAGTAAACGAAATGCGCCTGCGATTTCTTCTCCGTAAATTCTCTCCAGAAATTCTGAGCGAGAGAGACCGTCTCCGTGTTCCCCCGTCATCGCACCGCCGAGACTGAGGACAAGGCTTAATGCAGATTCAGCAATTTCGCGCAACTCTTCTCGTCCACGCGCAGATTGCAGGTTTAGAACGGGACGCATGTGGAGGCATCCCGCCGAGGCATGGGCGTAGAAAACGCCTTCTGTTTTATGATGCTTGAAAACTGCTTCCATACCACGGACGTAATCGCCTAATCGCTCTACAGGAACAGCGCAATCTTCGATGAAGGACACGCCACGCGTTGAACTTGTGGATGTAGATAAAATCCCCAACCCTACTTTGCGGACTTTCCAGATATTTGATTGTGCTTTTTTATCGCTAACAATTAAATTATTGCCTAATGCTTTTGCCTGTTTTTCTAAGAATCTAATATCATCCCCTGCAAACTCAACAACCAAAATTTCAGCAGACACATCGCCAATAGACTTAATCAGAGGTGCGTAGGCGGGAACTTCACGCGCTAAGTCAATCAGAACTTTTGGGAATAATTCGACAGCAGATGGGTTTCTCTCTAAAATTTCAGGAACGGCTTCGACCGCATCAACAATACTCTTAAAAGGAAGGATGACTAAAATCTTCTCCTTAGGTACGGGGACGAGATTGACGGTCATTTTGCGAATAACAGCCAATGTTCCCTCCGAACCAGCCATTAATGGGGCAAGATTAAAGACTGTGCCCTTCGACTGGCTCAGGACTCCGGATTTAAGGTTGGGATAGTTTTCGGCTTTCCACTGCGGCGGTCTTGAAGGTGACCACGGGAGAAGATAATTCAATCTATAGCCAGAGGTATTTCGCCAAGTTTTCACCCATCTTTTGCGAATCTCTTCATTATATTGCTTGCGGATGTGGAGAGCGGCAGAATAAATGGTCGCTTCGAGGTTGGCGGGTGGAA
>CAZAWS010000173.1:2979-4786 GCA_964488755.1 uncultured Anaerolineaceae bacterium
TCTTGTGCGAGTTGTGAGGCTCTTTCAAGTGTTTTTTCCTCCAAAGTCACTAAAGAACCATCTGCCAAAATGACATCGGTGCTGAGGAGATGGTCGGCTGCCATGCCATAGATAATGGAGTGCGCACCAGTCGCGTTATTGCCAATCACGCCGCCCATTGTGGCGCGGTCGGCGGAGGCGGGATCGGGACCGAATCCCAAGCCAAATTTGGCGGCGACCAAGTTCAAATCCGAGAGCGTCACGCCCGGCTCTACCGTCGCGGTGCGGGATTCGGGATCCACATCCAGTATTTTGTCGAGATAGCGCGACAAATCCAATATCAGGGCATCTCCCACTGCCTGCCCTGCCAAAGATGAGCCAGAGCCGCGCGGCAGAATGGGAATCCCGTATTTAGCTGAGATTTCTACCGCCGCGTGCAAATCTTCTTGGTTTTGCGGGATAAAAACAGCTTTTGGGGTAATCCGGTAAATAGATGCGTCAGTGCTGTAGAGGGTGCGAGTGATGGGGTCGGCGCGAAAATCGCCAAGGGTGGCGCGCTGAAATTCGTGGATAAAATCGGGAGGAAGCATAGGGCTAATTATGGCACAAGTTTTCGATTAGAATAAGAGGCAAAACTTTTTTGCTACCCGAAGAGAACTGCTAAATTCTCATTTTCATCATAAAAGGAATGTGCAGAAAAGGGATAAGATTCCACATCCATTAGGCGAATACGGTTCAAGAGAATCGGCACATCTTCAACCAAGGGGTATTCTCCTAAATTAGCAAAAGGAATCCACTCAAGAATCCCTTCTTCTGAGGGGCATAGCTCTTCCTGCCCAGCTTCCCCCGTGAAAATATAAACAGAAATTCCTGCATCTAGCTCAACGTCTACCTGTAGCGTACCAACCAAACGCAATTCTACAGAAAGTCCAGTCTCTTCTAGCAATTCGCGTTTGGCGGAGGAGAGAATATCCTCACCCCGCTCAACGTGTCCGCCAACGCCATTATACTTATTTGCCCAAATTCGTTTTGTGGGCGCACCTTTGAGGAGCAAAACGAAATCTCCACGTGTTAGAAATATCAACGTACGCGGAATACAGATGTAGCGGTCATAGGTTAAGCCTTGTTCACTGCGGGGCATGTATTTTCCTTCTTGGGTTATTTTATAAAAAAGCTCCCGTTTCTCAAAGAAACGGGAGCTTTGGTAGGGCGAGTGGGGGTCGAACCCACAAGGTATAAATACCGACGGATTTTAAGTCCGTTGCGTCTGCCAATTCCGCCATCGCCCCACATAATACAGAAGCAATTTTACCTTAAGAAAGTATAACGTCAAGGCAAAACTGGTGCCAATTTTGAATAGATTTTTTTCTTGACAAGCATTATAAGTGCGGGTAGAATACCATCCGCTTAACAAATGAATGCTCTCGCCGAGATAGCTCAGTTGGTAGAGCACGCGACTGAAAATCGCGGTGTCGTCAGTTCGATTCTGTCTCTCGGCACTTGGTCAGAAGATTTGACCAAATATAGTAATTGCGGGTGTAGTTCAGTGGTAGAACGTCTCCTTGCCAAGGAGAAGGTCGAGAGTTCGAATCTCTTCGCCCGCTCACCACAACCATGGCGACGTAGCCAAGTTGGTAAGGCACGGGTCTGCAAAACCTGTAGCACGGGTTCGAATCCCGTCGTCGCCTCTAACGAAAAAAGAAAGATGAGTATTGCTCATCTTTTTTGCTTTAATGGCATATTTTTACTAAAATTAACTGACGCTTGTCTCCCCCCCCCTCTGTCCTTCGGACATCTCCCCCAAAATGGGGGAGAATGTGTCTCTGTG
>CAZAWS010000174.1:0-4701 GCA_964488755.1 uncultured Anaerolineaceae bacterium
ACTGGTCTACTGGTCTACTGGTCTACTGGTCTACTGGTCTACTGGTCTACTGATTTACTAATCCCTAAAACGGAGAAAATATGACAACTATGCAAGTTCTCTTTCTGATTTTTGCCGCCATCATTCTTGGTTCCGCCTTCAAGGTTGTGACCACGAAAAAGATGATTCACGCGGCGTTTTGGCTTATCGTGGTTCTTTTTGGGATTGCCGCTCTCTACGCTATGCTCAACGCTGGTTTTTTGGCGATGGTGCAGATTGTGGTCTACATCGGTGCGATTGCGATTTTATTCATCTTCGCCGTCATGCTCACCCGCAAAGAGCTTTTAGATAAGGGGCAGGCATTAAACGATAATAAAGGTGTTGCGGGTTTAGTGAGCCTTTTATCTTTTGGTGGGCTTTTTCTACTTTTGAACAACTGGTCAGGTTTTGATAAAAAGCCTCCTACTCTTCCTGATACGGATATGGTCATGGAGTTGGGAACGGCTTTGGTTACACCTAATATGTATCTCCTGCCCTTTGAAATTGCTTCCGTTTTGCTCTTGGCGGCCTTAATTGGCGCGGTTTATGTAGCGAATGAAGCAAGAAGTGAATAGGAGATAAAAATAATGAACTCAATCCCTATTTCTTGGTATCTTATTTTAGCGGCTGCGCTTTTTAGCATGGGTCTCTTTGGCGTTTTGGCACGCAAGAATGCTGTCGCCGTTTTGCTCGGTATTGAACTGATGTTGAATGCAGTCAATATCAATTTGGTCACATTTTGGCGATATAACGATCCTGCCGAAGTGACCGGACAAGTTTTCGCCATCATCGTTTTTGCTGTCGCCGCCGCAGAAGTGGCAGTCGGTTTAGCTTTGATCATTTCGATCTATCGCAAACGCAATACTGTCATGGCAGACGAAATCAATTTGATGAAGTGGTAGGACAAAAATATGGCAACTAATACCCTTATTTGGTTACTCCCTCTCCCACCTTTGCTGGCTTTCTTCATTATCGTCTTATTTACGAATAAGAGTAATAAATTGAGTCATATTGTTGGTGTAGGCGCAGCCGCACTCTCGTGGGCGGGTGCGATGGTCATTTTCTTCCGTGCTATAGGGGAAGAACATTTGGCAGAACATCCTTTTGGAAATTCAATTCCTTGGCTTCCACTTGGTGACGGTTGGTTGGAAATCGGCGTGCGCATTGACCCCCTCTCAGCGGTGACACTTTTCTTTGTTGCTTGGACAATTTTCATGATTTTCCTTTACTCGGTTGGCTATCATAATTTTGGACAGCCCAAAGGCAATCACGATAAAGTCGGTCTTCCCCCGCATGGCGCAACCGTTGAAGACGAGCATGGTCACAAACACAGCGTTCCCTCCGTTGAGCCAATGTACGCTCGTTTTTTCGCATTTATCGGGCTTTTTGCGGCGGGGATGTATACCCTCGTTATCTCTGATAACCTGCTGACTCTCTTTGTCGGCTGGGAAATCATGGGTTTATGCTCTTACTTGCTAATCGGTTTCTGGTTCGCCAAAAAATCTGCTCGCAATGCAGGTATTAAGGCATTTATCACTACTCGTATCGGTGATGTTTTCATGATTTTGGGGCTTGGCTTCCTTTATACAGCCACCGGCTCACTTTCTTACGATGTTATCTTCTCTCACGAAGTTTTGCATGTCTTAGAAACCACCCCCGCTTTCTGGGGTCTCTCCGCCGCTGGCGCAATTGGGCTTTTGCTCTTCATCGGCGCAGTGGGAAAATCGGCGCAGTGGCCCCTCCACGTTTGGCTTCCAGACGCTATGGAAGGTCCTACCCCCGTTTCGGCGATGATTCATGCCGCTACGATGGTTTCGGCTGGCGTTTATATGACCATCCGCATCTTTCCGCTCTATTCAGCGGGTTGGGAAGGTCACGCTCTCACCCCTACAATGGGCGTTATCGCTTTTATCGGCGCGTTCACGGCACTTTTCGCCGCAACAATTGCTGTGGCGCAAAATGATGTCAAGGGCGTTCTCGCTTATTCCACCATTTCGCAACTCGGCTTTATGATGGCGGCTATCGGTGTTGGTGCTTATGTTGCCGCCGCTTTCCATTTGGTCACGCACGCATTTTTCAAAGCCCTCCTTTTTCTCTCTTCCGGCTCGGTTATTCACGGCATGGAGCATGGACTTTTGCATACCGGCGACCATAGTGTTGATCCCCAAGATATGCGAAATATGGGCGGTCTCGCTAAGAAAATGCCCGTCACTTTCTGGACTTTCCTCATCGGCGGTCTCGCTCTTTCTGGTTTCCCGCTGGTCACGGCAGGGTTTTGGTCTAAGGACGAGATTTTCGCAGATGCTTTCGCCCATGGTCATACCACCGTTTTCATCACTTTGGCAATTGCGGCATTTTTGACCGCTTTCTACACCATGCGTCAAATTACGATGACCTTCTTGGGGGATGCGCGAACACCAGAAGCGGAACATGCCAGCGAAAATAAGTGGACGATGACCGCGCCCCTCGTTGTTTTGGCGTTTTTCGCCATTGTTTTTGGCTGGGTCGGCATCCCCGAAAGTTTCCCCATCCTCGGCGGATTCTCCTCTAATTGGTTCCACAGTTTTGTGGGACACACTGTCCATCTTCCCGAAGCGGCGATGCACATCGAATTCAGCTGGGTGCCCCTGCTGACTTCTTTAACGGTAGCTCTTGGGGGACTGGCACTAGGCTGGTGGACATATACCAAGCCCAATGCAAGTGTGACCGATCCTCTTCGTAAAATTTTGCGCCCGATTTATCACATCCTAGAAAATAAATACTATTTCGATGAGGCTTACGATTTCCTCTTCGTCAAACCCTCCATCTGGATTTCGGAAGTCTTTACGAATAAAATGGATCAGGGCATAATTGATGGCATTTTGCACGCTTTTGGCACGATTTCTTTCGCTATAGGCAAATTTATTCGAGAGAAATTTGATCTGCCCGTAATCAATGAATTTTTTGGTGACGGAACAGCAGAAGTTGTGCGAGTTTTGGGATACAAATTGCGAAAGGTACAGACGGGGCGTATTCAAGACTATATGCTTTCTGCGCTGGGTGTTATTTTCATAATTTTTATTGCGCTGTACTATTTGGTGCTGGCGTAGGCAACAGGAGTGAAAAATGGATTTTCTTTTTAATCACTTACTGAGCATAATTCTCTTCTTTCCCGCTTTTTCGGCGATTTTAATTGTCTTTTTGCCAAATGGTGAGGATAAACTTGCTCGCTGGACAGCGTTTATTGCTTCTTTGATGCCCTTTGCGCTCACTTTGGTGCTTTGGTCGAATTTTGATGCAAATATGGCTGGTACTTTCCAGTTTGAAGAATCTTATGTTTGGTACGCGGCAATCAACTCTAATTTCCACATCGGCGTTGACGGTATCTCCTTGAGTATGGTTTTGCTAACCACTTTGCTGACCCCGCTCGCAATTTTGGCATCCTTCAATATCAAAGACAAGGTAAAAGCCTATATGATGCTTTTCCTTTTCTTGGAAATGGGTATGTTGGGCGTTTTCATGTCGATGGATTTGCTGATTTTCTTCGTTTTCTGGGAAATTGGTCTTGTGCCAATGTATTTCCTCATTAACCAGTGGGGTTCCGATAACCGCAATTATGCCTCGTTGAAGTTCCTGATTTATACGATGGGCGGCTCTCTGGGCTTGCTACTGGCGATTCAATTATTGGGTGTCCTCTTTGGGACTTACGATCTGGCTGCAATTGTCGAAGGCTGGAATGCTCTCGAAGGCTCTACAATTGTGATGGGCATGGAAGTTGCTACCATTAAAACGATCACCTTCTGGGCATTTGTCGTGGCTTTCGCCATCAAAGTGCCGGTTTGGCCCTTCCACACTTGGTTGCCCGATGCGCATACCGAAGCCCCCGTTGCTGGTTCGATGATTTTAGCGGGCGTTTTGTTGAAGCTGGGTGCTTACGGGTTTATTCGTCTCGTGCTTCCGCTTTATCCTGCTGAATCCGCTCACTTCGCTGGCTGGCTGGCTTTCCTCGCCGTCATGGCAATTGTTTTTGGCGCATTTGGGGCTTACGGGCAATGGGATTTCAAGCGTTTGGTCGCATATTCTTCTGTCAATCACATGGGATTTGTGCTCCTCGGCATTGCCGCCGCCGCCAAAGCTCCGGGAACGATGAGCGCACATATCGCCATGAACGGTGCGATTTTGCAGATGTTCAATCACGGGATTTCAGCCGCCGCTATGTTCTTCTTAGTCGGCGTAATCTACGACCGAACTCACACCCGCGATTTAAAGAGATATGGCGGATTATTCCCCTTAATCCCTGCTTTTGGTGGTATTTTGATTTTTGCCAGCATGTCTTCACTCGGTTTGCCGGGCTTGAACGGTTTTGTCTCTGAGTTCCTCGTTGTTCGGGGCGCATGGGCAGAATTGCCCGCCTACACTGCTGCCGGTATGATTGGCTTGCTCTTCACGGGTGCTTATATTCTCAAGGGTATCAAAAATGTATTGCACGGACCCTTAAACGAAGAATGGGCGCACGGCGACCATAAAATCAGCGATATTAATCTGCGTGAAGTTCTTGTTATGGTTCCCCTGATGGCTCTCATGCTCTCACTGGGTATTGCCCCTGCGTGGCTTTTGAGCGTAATCAATAATGCTGTAACGGCGTTGTTCTAGAAGATAGTAGAGCAGTGGAACAGTAAATCAGTAGAGCAGTAAATCAGTAGA
>CAZAWS010000175.1:0-4673 GCA_964488755.1 uncultured Anaerolineaceae bacterium
CTTTTTCACAAATTCAGCAGAAAATATCTGAATTTGACTTTTTGGAAAGCATTTTAGAAATGTCTTACCGTTCTTTCGCTCTTTTTCACCATCTTTTTTTGAAGAAAAATGAAAAAACTTCAAAATCTGGCTATTTTGAGCGCATCTAAAGTCTGTAGTCTGAACGCTTATAAATAATTTACTCAAAAAAGGGTTTGACTAAAAGTCAAACCCTTTTTTTATAACTTTTACTAGAGAATAAAAAATGCTCAACGACAAATTACGCGATCCTATTAGTGGGATTAGCCATCTTGGTGCAGCGATTTTCTCATTCTTCGGCTTAATTGCTTTAATATCTATTAGTTGGGGAGATACTGCCAAGCTGATTTCGGTTACTATTTACGGGATCACTTTAATTGCCATGTTCACTGCCAGCGCAGTCTATCACATGACAATTTCCTCCCCTAAAGTGATTGAGATTTTACGCAAAATAGATCATGCGGCAATTTATTTACTCATAGCCGGTACCTATACGCCCTTCTGCGTCAACGCCTTTAGTGGATTTTGGCAATGGGGCTTACTCTCAATTATCTGGGGCTTAGCACTTGTTGGCGTAGGGATTAAAATCTTCATTATCCGCGCGCCGCGTTGGGTTAATGCAGGTGTTTATTTAATTATGGGATGGCTAATCGTCGCGGCGGCGGGTGAAATGGCAAACACACTTCCTGCTAGTGTGATAATGTGGTTAATTATCGGCGGCATTATCTACACACTAGGTGCGGTCGTATACATCACTAAAAAGATGGATTTTAAGCCGGGCATTTTTGGCTTTCACGAAGTTTGGCATATTTTTGTCATTCTTGCCGCGGCGGCACATTATATTTCCATCCTGATATTTATACGTGCATAAAATGGGATTATGTGATTAAGTGCATGATTTAAGATGGATGAAAGCCCCCGCAACGCACATGCCCCAAAGAGGCGTGCTGATTCCCCAACATTTTCCCAACGTAAACGCTGTGCTGAAAAAGATGAAACTCTAACCCGATTTCCTTCCCAAAAAGAATTCAACCCTGATTAAATAAAATGTCCACAGCTGGATGAGGGGGGCATCCAACTGCGGACAACACTATTCTGACATAGTTTTTCGTTTTTTGCAAGGGCTAATTTGAACCAATTTTGAAAAACAAGAAAAATCGTTCTAAAAAGGAACCCCATCTTGAGTAACTCACCCCAAAACTATCCTAGTATTTTTAACGATGTCATCGGTCCTGTTATGCGCGGTCCTTCTAGCTCGCATTGTGCCGCCGCGGTTAGGATTGGCAGTATTATCCGCGATTTGATGGACGGAGAAATTACCGATATCCTAATCCGATTTGACCCACATGGCTCCTTGGCAACGACACACAAAAGTCAAGGTTCAGATATGGGATTATTTGGCGGTCTCTTGGGCTGGGATGCTACAGATGAGCGACTAGAAAATTCGCCAGAAGCAATTCGAGAAGCAGGGATTAACGTCAAAATCGAAATCACACCCATAGATGCAGACCATCCCAATACTTACGAAATGAGGGTTTCTAATCCCAAAGAAACGCATACGATCACGGCTATTTCTACAGGGGGAGGGATTATTGAAATCATTAAAATTGATGACATTAAAATATCAATTGCAGGTGATTATTACGAAACGCTCATCTATTTCAAATCTGACAGGGAAAATTTAGAATCTTATTTGACTGAAAATATCTCTGCCGATGAAATCCACTTCTTCTCAACCAAAACTGGCGAATTAGCTGAAATTAAATCTCAAGGATTTTTAGGGCAAGAAATTACTTCTGAGTTACGCGCCAAATTCGATATTCAATTCATCAAAAAAATCAACCCTGTACTCCCGATTTTATCGTTTAAGGGAATTGAAGTCCCCTTTATCACCTGTGCGGAGATGCTGGAATATAATCGCGATAAAAATCTCGCATTATGGGAATTAGCCATCCATTATGAGCGTTCGAGAGGGGCTATCACAGACGCGCAAGTTATGCAAAAAATGACAACTATTATCCATATCATGCAAGCCGCCATCGAAGAAGGTCTTGCTGGCACAGAATACGCTGATCGGATTTTAGGCTATCAATCAGGCAACTTTCATACCCAGATGGAAAATAGCAAACTCATCGAAGGCGGTGTACTGAATCAAATCATTCTCTATACCACAGCCTTAATGGAATCAAAAAGTGCCATGGGATTGATTGTCGCCGCGCCAACTGCCGGAGCTTGCGGAGGTTTGCCCGGTGCGTGCATTGGTGCCGCGAATGCGTTAAATCATTCAGAAGAAGATATGGCTCGCTCCATGCTCGCAGGCGGCGTAATCGGCATATTTATCGCCGCTCACGCCACTTTTGCCGCCGAAGTTGGCGGATGCCAAGCCGAATGTGGCTCTGGCTCAGGGATGGCTGCCGCCGCATTAGTTACGCTCGCGGGCGGCTCAACTCAACAGGCAATTAACGCGGCTTCGATGGCACTTCAAAACACACTTGGGATGATCTGTGACCCTGTCGCAAGTCGCGTAGAAGTTCCCTGTCTCGGTAAAAATGTGATGGCGGCTAGCAACGCCCTCGCCTGTGCCAATATGGCTCTCGCTGATTATGATCCCGTTATTCCGCTTGATGAAGTTATTCAGACGATGGATGAAGTGGGCAAAATGATTCCCTCCGCACTGCGTTGCACGGCGCACGGCGGCTTATCTATCACAAAGACTTCCAAGGAAATTGAAAAACGATTGGCAGGAAAAGATAAAGAAGCGCAGTCCTTTATCCTTTAGCTTCATTTGGTCAGAAGTGCATTGCATTTGAGAAAATGCGTTGCACTTTGGGTTTTATAGGGAGACTCGTGGCGTAACGCATCTGTCAGATGCAATGCACCACTAGATTGAGCAGTTACGAAAAAAGGATGAGCTTTGCTTTAGTGCATTATAATCTCTGAGAGTTTTTGTAACCCTTCGCTCCTCTACAGACTTGCCCCCATCTTACCCTTCCCCTTCGGGGGAAGGGACAATTTCTCCCCCCTTCGGGGGGAGATTAAAGAGGGGGGACTAAACGCTTAGAAGTTTTCTGAAATCTTCACTACAAGGAGAAAAATTATGGCACACTTGCCCCTAAAAAAAGGTTCTAAAGAAAAAATTTTAGACGAAATGCGTCTCGCGCGTGATAAAGATGTGAAATGGGAAGATGGGAGAGCTTTTGGTCTTGTTTACCACGTAAACAAAGAGATAGACGACCTGCTCAAAGATGCCTTTTTGATGTTTTTCTCTGAAAACGGATTAAATCCAACTGCTTTTCCTAGTTTAAGAAAATTTGAAACCGAAGTTGTCTCAATCACCGCAAACCTTTTGCACGGGGATGAAAACACAGTTGGGAATATGACATCAGGCGGAACAGATTCAATTCTTAACGCCATGAAAGCCGCACGAGATTGGGCGCGTGACCACCTCCCCCACATCACAGAGCCAGAAATTCTTTTGCCACGTAGCGCACATCCTGCCTTTGAGAAAGCGGGACATTATTTTGGGCTTAAGACGGTTTTTATTCCCGTTCGTGATGATTTGCGCGCGGATGTTGAGGCAATGCGTGCCGCTGTAACCAAAAACACCATCGTGATGGTTGGCTCTGCGCCAGCCTATCCGCACGGCGTGGTTGACCCTATCCGTGAGTTGGCTGAGATTGCCCTCGAAAAAGGCATTCTCTTTCATACCGATTCTTGCGTGGGTGGCTTCATGCTCCCCTTTGTGAAAAAACTCGGCTATCCTGTCCCCGATTTTGATTTTAGCGTGCCCGGTGTAACTTCCATGTCGGCAGATTTACATAAATTTGCCTACTCTGCAAAAGGGGCGTCTGTTGTTTTGTATGAAAGCGCAGAATTGCGCCGTTATCAGATGTTTGTTTCTACTGAATGGTCTGGTGGCATTTACCCATCCCCAAGCATTGCGGGGACGCGCCCAGCGGGTCCGATTGCATCGGCTTGGGCGGTGTTAAATTATCTTGGGGAAGAGGGCTATCTTCAAATTACCGATACTTTGATGAAAGCTGTCAAGAAAATGCACAAAGCTATCAATGAAATGGATGGCATAAAAGTATTGAGCGATCCCGAAATGAGCGTTTTTGCGATTGCTTCGGACGATCCCGCTATTCCGATTTATGAGGTAGCCGATGAACTCCACGAACGGGGCTGGCATTTAGATCGTCAGCATTTTCCTAAATGCCTGCATGTGACGACAACCTATGTGCATGCGGGAGTGGCGGACGATTTCATCGCGGATCTCGCCGAATCTGTTGCTGAGGTACGCCGACCCAGTGTCCGCAAGTCCGCTTCGAAATGGTTTATTAGCGCAACCGACTCCCTTTTCCGCATCCTGCCTGAAAATTGGGTGACGTGGATTATGTCAAAATTCTCCGCATTATTAGGTGAAGGTGGCGGATTGCCTCAACGCATGGCACCCATGTACGGATTAATCGGCACGCTCCCAAATCGAGGGGATTTGAAGGAATTGGTGTTAGACTTGCTAGAAGGATTGACGACTGAAGAATAAGAAAAAGTAAACTTCGAAGGAAAAAATATGACCCAAATATCCACAGCTTCTAACGACGAACATATTCCCGTTTGGCAAAAACTTATTTTCGGTTCTGGTGACTGGAGTATCT
>CAZAWS010000176.1:0-4650 GCA_964488755.1 uncultured Anaerolineaceae bacterium
GACATTTGCGTTGAAAGATTAAGGCATAATTTTAATATGGCTGAACGCTTACTAATTGTCAACCACTTATATTTGCTGAAATGAATCATGCCAAAATATAGTAATGAGCCAATGGGTGATTTGAGTTTAGTTGCTGACTTTTTACCTTCACCAGAAGAGTTTCTACTCAAACAACAAAACATAAAAATCACGATTTCTCTTAGTTCTGAAAGTGTGGATAGTTTTATGGCTTACTAGCACGCTGTCTCGTAATGACCAACTTGTGCAACGCATAAAAAAGGTAATAATATGAGCAAAAAATACATTCTAACCATCGATCTTGGCACAAACGGTCCTAAAGTGGCGTTGATTTCTACAACAGGTGAAATCTTCGCGCATGAGTTTGAGGAAAATAAGGTCATCTTGCTCCCGAACGGTGGGGCAGAGCAAGATCCCGATGAGTGGTGGCAGTCTATATTCAAGGCGGCACAACGCTTGGCGCACGCGCACCCAGCCCAAATCAGGGACGTTGTCGCTGTCAGTTGCACGAGTCAATGGTCGGGCACGGTCGCCGTTGACCAAGCAGGAAATCCGCTGATGAACGCCATCAACTGGATGGATACGCGCGGCAAGCCTTATCTCAAAAAAGCGGTTGGTGGGGGAATCCAAGTTGAGGGCTACGCCATCCAAAAAATAATGCAGTGGATAAAAAAAACGGGTGGCGCGCCAACCCATTCGGGCAAAGACCCGATAGCGCATATTTTATATATCAAAAACGAATTGCCCGAAATTTACGAAAAAACCTATAAGTTTTTAGAGCCAAAAGATTATTTGAACTTGAAATTGACGGGGAAATTTGCCGCATCTTATGATTCGATTGCCTTGCATTGGGTGACGGATAATAGAGATATTGACAACGTGGTTTATGATGAAAAACTTTTTGAAATCACAACGCTAGAACGAGATAAATTGCCCGACCTCAAACGTGCAGTAGACTTGCTTGGCGTACTAAAAGCGGATATTGCGAGTGCGCTTGGCTTGCCTAAAGATACCCCCGTGGTCATGGGTACCCCCGATGTGCACTCTGCCGCGATTGGCTCTGGTGCGGTGAAAGATTTTGAAGGGCATATTTATTTAGGCACATCTTCTTGGCTAACTTGTCACGTCCCTTTCAAAAAAACGGATATTGTTCATGGCTTAGGTTCGCTCCCTTCTCCTGTGCCGGGGCGGTATTTATTGCTCAACGAACAAGAATCGGCAGGGGCTTGTTTAAAGTTTCTCAAAGACAATATCTTATATCACGAAGATGCGTTGCTCACCGAAGCCAATGTGCCCGATATTTATAAAGTTTTCGACAAGGTCGCGGCAAACGCCCCTGCGGGGAGCGGAAAGTTGATTTTTACCCCTTGGCTTTATGGCGAACGCACGCCCATTGAAGACCATACCATTCGGGGTGGTTTTCATAATATGACTCTGCAAACGACCCGCGAGCATTTTATTAGGGCGGTTTTTGAGGGGGTAGCATATAATTCAAAATGGCTTTTGAAGTATGTAGAGAAGTTTATAGGCAGGCGCATGGATGCGTTAAATATCATTGGCGGAGGCGCGAATTCTGCTCTCTGGTGCCAAATTTATGCCGATGTGCTAGATAGAGAGATTCGACAAGTAAAAGATCCCATTCATGCTAATTCGCGTGGTGCCGCTCTTTTAGCATCGGTGGCGTTGGGCTATAGTAATTTTGAAGATATTTCAGAGCAAACTCAAATTATAAAAACCTTTTATCCGAACTCTGCAAACAGAGAAATTTACGATGAGCTTTTTGAAGAATTCTTGGGTATTTATAAACGCAATAAGGGAATGTACGCGCGATTGAACGGCTAAAATTGGACGTGCATTGCATCTGAGAAGATGCGTTGCACATCCAATTTCTATTATTTTCTAGACCTGAACTGCAACGCAGTTCTATATACAAAGTGAGGTAACTATGGACCCCATGGAATTTGTCAACAAATTAGATTGGATACCGCCACGTCTGATGGCTAAATTAGAGCGCAATCTTAGAAAAATCCCCTACGTGCAAGAACAAATTCAGGGGGAATATGATGAGATTATGGGCGATTTAGAAGAAACGCTCAAGCCTTATAGAAAAGATTTCACATCTTTCTCTGAAATCCCCGCTGATGGGCGTGATAAGAAAGATATTCTTGCTGAAATGCAATCCCTAAACGAGCTTGAATCTGCAAAATGGGAGGATGGTTTCGTCTCAGGCGCGGTTTATCATGGCGATAAAACGCATATTGATTTTCTTAATAAAGTTTATGCCCTTAACTCGCAGAGCAATCCGCTTCATTCCGATATTTGGCCCAGTACTGCAAAATATGAAGCAGAAATTGTTTCTATGACGGCTCAAATGCTCGGGGCAAAGGGGACAGATGATGCAGTTGTTGGCACGGTTACTTCGGGGGGCACAGAGAGCATTTTGCTGGCAATGAAAAGTTATAGGGATTATGCCAGAGATAAAAAAGGCATCAAACGCCCCAATATGATTGTCCCTACCACCGCTCATGCCGCGTTTGATAAAGCCTCACAGTACTTTGGCATCAAGATGATTCGCATCCCTGTAGATGAAAATTTTCAAGCCGATGTAGAGGCGACCCGCAAGGCAATCAATCGCAATACTATCGTCATTGTTGGCTCTACGCCCTCCTTCCCACATGGCATAATAGACCCTATTGAAGCACTTTCAGAATTAGCTTATAAACGCGATGTTGGCTTCCATACCGATGCCTGTCTGGGCGGATTTGTGCTCCCTTGGGCGCAAAAACTAGGGTATGCTGTTCCCCTTTTTGATTTCCGTTTGCGTGGTGTAACCTCGATTTCTGCTGATACGCATAAATACGGTTATGCGGCAAAAGGCACTTCTGTGGTGCTATATCGCGGCGAAGAACTGCGCCATTATCAATTTTATACCACCACAGAGTGGCCCGGTGGATTATATTTTTCGCCCACTTTGGCGGGCAGTCGCCCCGGTGCGTTGAGTGCGGCTTGCTGGGCATCTATGCTCACAATGGGCGCAGATGGCTATACCCGCGCGGCAAAAAGTATTATGGAAACCGCTGAAATTATCAAAAAGGGTGTCAGGCAAATCCCCGAATTATATATTTTAGGTAACCCGCTTTATGTGATTGCCTTTGGCTCAGACACGGTAGACGTCTTCAAGGTGATGGATTATATGACCAAGCAAGGCTGGAGTCTCAACGGGCTTCATAAACCCTCTGCGGTTCATTTATGCGTCACTTTGCGGCACACCCAGCCGGGGGTCGCGGAGAAGTTTACTGAAGATTTGCAAGCTGGGGTCGCGTTCGTCCGCGAAAATCCCGATGAAGAAGGGGGCATGGCACCCATTTACGGGATGGGAAGCTCGCTCCCCTTGCGCGGTGTTGTTTCAGATATGTTGAAGAAGTATTTGGATTTACTCTATAAAGTGTGATGGGGGATGAAGTGCGCGGTGCTTCGGCAAGCTCAGCATACGTGATTTGGGCTGGGGTGCACGCAATGCGTCCCGAACGGGAGTGGGGCGTGAATGTTTCACTCCCGCGAAAGGCGTTTGGGCGGGCGGCTAAGCCAAAAGGCGATAATTAGAAAAAACAATCCAGCCGCGTCAAAAGCGATGAAGCGCATAATTGAAGTGTGCAAAAAGGGAAAGCCTGTTCCCAAAGTAGAAAGAATAAAACTCTCGCCTATTAGACCCATCGTTTGCATTGCCATTGCTTCGTAAAGCGAAATTTTATATCGTCTCGGATGCCAAAGTGCCACCAGATAAGGCACATTCCACATCATAAATAAGACCGCCATTCCACGCACGGCGGCTTCGCCGGGTATGCCGCTTAACTCAAAACTAGAGAGAAAAAACTTCGGGGAAAAAAGAAAAACATAGGCAACTTGCAAATTCCAGCCAATCACCGCGGTTATCAGAAAACGCGCTGTCCATAATTGCCAGTTTGGATATTTTCCTTTTTCAATCATTCTTGCCTACCCAACCCAACCCCAAATTGCAAATTGCCCCGCAAGATAGAGCAAACCAACCCACGAGGGGTAAAGAATAAGACGATTTACCCAAGGCTTTTCTCCCCATTTAGTTGCGAGCATAAAGACTGGAAAGAGGGCTAAAACATAACGTGAGTTACTCAAAAGCGGATAAACTGCCGCAATACGAAAGAGATATAGTGCCATAAAGGAAAGTGTAAAAATACTATAGAGCTTCGGCATTTTTTTGAGAACCATAATTGTTCCCGCAATAAAAAGGAGGGTAAAGAAGAGATCAAGGCTATTCGTGACAGGATAAATGCCCAGCCAAATTTGCTTGACGGACATAACGATATTCCAGCCCGGCACGGTTAGCCCGCCGTGAAAACGGCTGGCTTGCGTTGTGAGCGGCGCGAGGGGTGAAAGTCCCATTCCCAGCCAAGTGTAGAGGGGGAAAATTGCCGCTCCTACTAAAATTAGCGCAGGCGCGAGCCATGGGCGCAAACTTTGAGTTTTGTGCCAAGCTATATATGCTGCGTAGGCGGCTGGGATAAGAATCAGCGCACCAGGGAGGCGCGAAAGCGCAGCAATAGCCCCCCAAAGCCCTGCAGGAATCCACTTTTTTTGTCGAAGGTAAAAAAGGCA
>CAZAWS010000177.1:0-4649 GCA_964488755.1 uncultured Anaerolineaceae bacterium
CAACTATCCAACTAAAAAACTAGGAATTCACATGTCAACTACCGACACAAAAAAAATCATCTACTCCATGGATCGCGTTGGGCGCGTCTATCCGCCTAATAATAAAAAAGTCCTCCGTGATATATCGCTCGGCTTTTATTATGGCGCAAAAATCGGCGTGCTGGGGCTAAACGGCTCTGGTAAATCTACCCTCCTCCGCATCATGGCGGGCGTAGATACAGACTATATCGGCGAAATCTCCACGTCAAAGGGCTATAAAGTTGGCTACCTTGAGCAAGAACCGCAACTAGACGAAGATAAAACCGTCATCGAAATCGTCAAAGAAGCCGTTCAGCCCATCGTCGATCAGCTCGCTCGTTACGAAGAACTCAATCTCGAATTCGGCGAGCCGGATGCCGATTTCGATGCTCTCATCGCCGAGCAAGCTAAATTACAGGATGCGCTCGATCACGCCGATGCTTGGAATCTGGATTCCCGCTTAGAATTGGCGATGGGCGCGCTTCGTTGCCCTCCATCGGATACGAAAATCCGAACATTATCCGGCGGTGAACGTCGCCGCGTCGCCCTTACCCGAATCTTGCTACTGGAACCCGACATTTTGCTGCTGGATGAACCGACCAACCACCTCGACGCCGAATCCATTGCGTGGCTCGAACATCATCTCCAAAACTACAAAGGAACGGTCATCGCTGTAACCCACGATCGCTACTTCCTCGACAATGTTGCCGAATGGATTCTCGAACTCGACCGCGGGTACGGCATCCCGTGGAAAGGCAATTATTCCTCATGGCTATCGCAAAAAGAAGAGCGTCTGCGCCAAGAAGATAAAAAAGAAAGTAAAAGACAAAAAACCCTCCAGCGCGAGTTAGAGTGGATTAATATGTCGCAGAAAGCAAAACAGAGCAAGGGACAAGCGCGTGTCAACGCCTACGAAAAATTGCTCTCGCAAGAGACCGAAGCCTACCGCAAAGATTTACAAATCTACATCCCCCCTGGACCCCGTTTGGGCGATATTGTCATCAATCTTGAAAATATCACTAAAGCCTACGGAGAGAAACTGCTGCTCGAAGATTTCAGCGCAGAAATTCGCCCCGGCTCTATCGTGGGCATCGTAGGACCCAACGGTGCGGGTAAAACCACCCTGCTCAAAATGATTACGGGCGAAGAAGAACTCGATGGCGGCTCAGTCAAAATCGGTGAAACCGTCAAAATGGCGTATGTAGACCAAGCCCGCTCCCTTGATCCCGATAAAACTGTTTGGGAAGAAATTTCGGGTGGCGTAGACACCATCACGCTCGGCGATAGAACGATGAACTCACGTGCCTATGTCTCCACCTTTAACTTTTCTGGTACCGACCAACAGAAAAAAGTTGGCGTACTCTCTGGCGGTGAAAGAAATCGTGTGCATACCGCAAAAATGCTCACCGAAGGTGCGAACGTCATTCTCCTCGATGAGCCAACCAACGACCTGGATATAAACACCCTCCGCGCCCTCGAAGAAGCGATTGAAAACTTCGCTGGTTGCGCCGTAGTCGTCAGCCATGATCGCTGGTTCTTAGATAGAATTTGTACCCACATCCTAGCCTTTGAAGGCGATTCTCAAGCCCGTCTCTTTCTTGGCAATTGGTCAGATTACGAAGAAGATTATCATAAACGCTATGGCAAATCTGTAGATGTGCCAAAGAGCGTGAAGTATAGAACGCTAAAGAGAGATTAAGGAAAACAAAACGGGATTGATGCAAAACATCAATCCCGTTTTGGCAATCAGCGTTATTTGCCAAGAAAATGCTTGTTGAGGGCACTCAAGCCCAAAACGCGCGCGACTCGGTATATCGTCAAAGTTTGGGCAATTTTCACACGCTCACAGACAATCCCAAATCAGGTAGTCCCCCTTTTCTTTCTTTTCAACTTTTTCCGAAAAGAATCTCGCCAGCTACTTTTGTCTAAATAGCCCAGTCTATAGGTAAAACGAGCGGGCATAAGTTGAAAAATACGCGATAGAGAATCGGTTTCACAAGTGCGGTTAATGGCAGTATAGTCAAGAAAAAAACTAGTCAGGGGAAAGTTGGGAATAAGTGCTTCAAGAAAAACATTTAATACGCGCAAAAGAGGTGTTGTGGCAGGGAGAAGAAGACGTTTTTTTCCTGTTGCCGAGAGAATAATTTCAAAAACCTGACGTAAATCAAAATACTCACTGCCGCCAATTTCGTGCATCTCATTTTCTAAATTAGGTGCGTCTAAAGACCAAAGAAGGCAAGTTGCTAGGTCTTCTACCCAAATTGGTTGCAATAAAGTCTCTCCCTTGCTCGGCAAAAAAAGAAAGCCGGGGGCAATGCGCGCTAAGTGAGCGAGATTGGTCGTAAAGTTGTCTTCGGGACCAAATACGATAGAGGAACGGAGAATGGTATAGGGAACGCCACTTTTGCGGATATGTTCTTCGGCAAGCCCTTTAGCGCGCAGTGTGGGAAAAGCAGAGGCTTTATCTGCCCCTATTTGGCTGAGATAAATAAGTTGTTTTACTCGTGCGCCCGCCGCGGCTTGCGCCAAAATTTCTGTGCCGGCAATATCTGTTTCGTAAAGTTCGCCGCTTTTTTCCCCACTTGCAAGATGATAAACCTGATCTACGCCACGCAACGCGGCGCGCAACCCGCGCAAATCGTTTAGGCTCACAACCGCTACTTCAACAGGAACGCCTTGAGGCAATTGTGGGCTTTTTGGGGAGGGACGAATGAGGGTGCGGACTTCATGACCAGCTTCAACAAGTTGGCGTACCAATACACGCCCGATGAAACCAGTCCCGCCTGTGACGAGAATCATAGTGAGGATTATAGCAGAGTGAAAGGTAGAGTACGAGTCAGACAGTTTTTCTCTAAAAGACACTTGGGTTATTGGGAAATCCAACATATTCATTGTGAGAGAGATTTTTCAGTGGTACACTGAAAAAAAACTGAGATAAATTTTCCGTCTTTCTAATCATCTACACGTTAAAAAACATGAACAAATCTAAAATAAAAGACCTCCTCGGCGATATGCCCCTCACAGCCGAACTATACTGGCTCCTCCGTCAAGGTGGAAAGCCTCCTGTGGGCGGCTATTCTGCCGACAAATTAAAAGCAGCTCTCCCTCGCTGGGTGGAGCAGGCACGCACCGCACAACGCCAAAAAACGGGCAAGCGCGTGCTTATTTTCACCATGCTGCGCTATTGGGTTGAACATTCCGCCATGACCGCCCTCGCCCTCGCCACGCTCGGTCACGATGTCACCCTCGCCTACCTCCCCCACGCCCACTGGAAGAAAGTGGATAACCGTTTCGACCTGCGCCGACAGGATTTATATCTCAAAGATGCCCTAAAACCACTCAATGGGATGGTGCGGACAGTTTCTCTTTTGAATGCTCCCCAAGCAGATTCACTCCCCGATAAGCTCTCATCGCAATTGGATGCGGCTGCATATCGGGATACGCAATACAGCCTTCTCCATGAAGAAATAGATGTGGATTCTGCTCTCTACGCCCGCCGCTACGCGCGTGACCTGAGGCATGCTCTCGTTATGTTAGCGTTTTTGCAGTCCCCGCCCCCCTCTGTCCTTCGGACATCTCCTCCCGAAGGGGGGAGAAAAAGCACCTTCCCCCGAGGGGGGAAGGCTGGGAAGGGGGCGTTCGACGCAATCGCCCTCCCCAACGGCTCTATCCTTGAGTTTGGGATGACCTTCAAGGTAGCCCAATATCTCAATATCCCTGTCACCACTTACGAATTCGGTGAACAAAGCGAACGAATCTGGATGGCGCAGAACGCAGATGTGATGCGGCAAGACACCTCCGATTTATGGAACGCAAAGAAAGATACGCCCCTTAACGAAAAAGAATGGAATCGTGTCAAAGAATTCTTCTCTGCTCGTCAGGGCGGTGGCTTGTGGGAGAATTTCGCTCGCACTTGGCAGAATGTCGAATCGCAGGGTGCGGACAAAGTCCGTAAAGAACTGGGATTAGATAATCGTCCCCTTGTTCTGCTCCCCGCCAACGTCCTCGGCGATAGCCTGACGCTTGGCAGACACACTTTCAGCAAAGGCATGACGGAGTGGATGTCTCGTACCATTGAATTCTTCGCCAAACGAGATGATGTGCAATTCGTCATCCGCGTCCACCCCGGCGAAGGACTGGGCTGGGGATTATCCGTTTACGACATTCTGACTAAGAAATACCCTGAACTCCCAGAAAATATCCATATCCTCCGTGCAGACGCAAAAATCAACACCTACGACCTCGTCAACACCGCTGACGTGGGATTAGTCTTCACCACCACAGTCGGCATGGAAATGGCAATGATCGGACTCCCCGTCATCGTCACCGGGCAGACTCATTATCGCGGCAAAGGTTTTACCCTTGAGCCGAATTCTTGGGATGAATACTTTGAGATATTAGAAAAAGTTATCTCTGCACCCAAAGATTACGCCCCCAGCCGCGCAGATGTAGAATCTGCGTGGACTTATGCCTACAGATTCTTCTTCGAGTATCCGCAACCCTACCCTTGGCACGTCCAACACTTCTGGGAAGATGAAGAAAAATGGTCAATGGAGAAGGTCATGAGCGAAGAAGGGTTAACAAAATTCGAGAAAACCTTCGGTTATTTGGCTGGAGAGGGGATGGTATGG
>CAZAWS010000178.1:0-4625 GCA_964488755.1 uncultured Anaerolineaceae bacterium
GTTTCTTGTTTAGTCAACGCGTCTCCGGCACCTTCTGGAGCGTGCGTGGCTCTTCTGAATTATATTTCTTCACAAGGCGAAGCGATAGGCAAGTAAGTGCGCAGAGGGAATGTTAATTTGCGATGTAAATTATTCGGGGGTGTTACTGCCAAGAAAATGCTCTTTGAGGGCAACCAAGTCAAAAACACGCGTGAAGCGGTTTTTCATCGTTCTGCAAAATTAGAGGGACAAATCTCTGCCTTTTGAAACCTTATTAAAAATCAATAGGGATGTGATTGTTAAAATAGCTAAAATAGTAGATAAAGCCGCTGAAATCCCGTAGTTTCCACGAATAATTTGCGTGTATATTGCCACCGTTAATGTCTCTGTGCGCCCAGTGTAGAGAAGGATAGCGGTAGAGAGTTCGCTGATCATTGTAATCCAACTCAGAATTGCACCAGATACAATTCCGGCTGCCATCATTGGCATGGTTATTTTGTAGAAGGTATTAAGTTTAGAACTACCTAAGCTCAAAGCTGCTTCTTCGATATTGATAGAAATTTGTTGCAGAATGGCGGCACTAGAGCGTATGGTGTATGGCAACCTACGAATAACTAACCCGATTACCATAATAGCCATTGTGCCACTTAATATAATAGGGGGCTTGTTGAAGGCAATTAGTAAAGCAATACCAACGACTGAGCCAGGGACAATATAGGGAACCATTGAAATTGAATCTAAAATGCTGGAGAAAACACCTGAGCGTCTCACAGAAATATAGGCTAAAAGTACGGCTAAAAAGATAATGAAAACAAGCGATATTGCCGGAATCATAATCGTATTCCCTATTGCTTTGCCAACCTTGTCGAAGGCATCGTAGTAGCTGTTTAGGGAATATCCCGGTGCAAATGTTAGCCCTTTTGTATTCTTAAAGGAGGTGTAGAAAATATAGAACTGAGGCATTATAGAAATGCTGACCAGCGTATAAGAATAGGCATGAATAAGAAAATTCTTTACCCCTGTGGCTTTTTCGGGTCTGATTTTATTGAGCACAGTCATGGTAAATGTTTTTCGTGACGATAAGTATTTTTGTCCCAAAAATACCATTGTAGTAATAATGATGGCTACAATGGATATCGCAGCAGCAAATCCATCGTCTCCGCCAATTTCACTGATAAATTCGTTAAATATGGTGACGGGAAAAGTTCTAAACCCCTCACCTATTAGCATTGGTGTCCCGAAATCGGCTAAGGCTCTCATAAAGACAAGCAGACCGCCTGCAAAAAGAGTTGGTGTAATTAGTGGAACAACAATCATGAAAAATCGTTTTACGCCAGAAACGCCCAAGTTTTCACTGGCTTCGAGAAGAGAGTTATCTACATTCTTGAGCGCGCCAGAAACATAGAGGAAAATTAAGGGATATAGTTGCAAGGTTAGCACGAGCAAAATGCCAGTAAATCCGTAGATATTTGGGATGGTTATCCCTAGCATATCTCTAAAAAAAACAGTGATTACACCATTTCGCCCTAAAAGCAAAATCCATGAATAAGCCCCAATAAAAGGTGCGGACATGGAAGAAAGTATGATTAGAATTCTTAAAAGTCCATCCCCTTTTATTTCATAGCGGGCAAAAATATATGCCAGAGGCGTAGCAATAATAATGGTGAGAATAGTTACCCAAAAAGTTACTTTAAAACTATTTATCAGCGTATTAAAATAATAAGGGGTACTAAAAAACTCAATAAAATAGGCTAAAGTAAATTCACCCGTGTCTTTATCTATGACTGCCTGAGCGAATAAATTCATTAGGGGATAGATGAGAAAAACCCCATATAAGCCCAGAAGCCCGAACATTACCACAGTCCAAAGATCAAATTTTGGTTTTTTGTTCATGTTTAGCTCCTCTTTACAAGATTTTCTTTGCTATCTTTTGAAAAAAGGTTTACTTTGTGCCCCTTTATAGATAAAGAAATCTTTTCCCCAACAGCTAATTTGTTCTCAAGAGATGATTCTTGTATCACTTCGACAAGTTGTTTATTATGTTGCAGTTCTACTAACTGATGCGTATTTAACCCCAAGAAAATGCTATCTTTAATAATACCCTTTAGAGAAATCTCTGCCTCTTCATGCAAAAGAAAATCTTCTGGTCTAACCGAAAGAATAACATCACTGTTTTCTTTAAGAGATATATCTTCAACTTTAAAACTATAATCTCCCACCTCAACGAGTTCTTCATTGGCAAGATAGTGAGCATCTATAAAATTTGTTCGCCCGATAAAGGTTGCCACAAACATATTACTAGGGCGGTGATAAATTTCCTGCGGCGTGCCAATATGTTGTATCACCCCAAAGTCCATCACGGCAATTCTGTCAGAAATTGCCATTGCCTCTTCTTGATCGTGCGTTACATAGACAGTCGTAATGCCAACTTCTTTTTGAACATCACGAATTACCTGCCGCATTTCTAACCTAAGTTTTGCATCTAAATTTGATAAAGGTTCATCCATTAGCAACACGTCTGGCTTAATAACTAATGCCCTCGCGAGCGCAACCCGCTGTTGTTGCCCACCCGAAAGCTGCTCAGGTTTTCTATCTCTATACTCATATATTTGCATGAGTTTCAAGAATCTATCGGCTTCCTCTTTGATAACTGTCTTATTAAGTTTGCGGTTTCGTAAACCAAACTCCACGTTTTGGCGCACGGAGTAATGAGGGAAAATAGCGTAATTTTGGAAGACCATCCCGATATTGCGGTGGCTAACTTCCATATCGTTAATCTTTTTTTCGTTGAAATAAAACTCTCCGCCTTCAATTGTGTTGAAGCCAGCAATCATTCTGAGCAGGGTTGTTTTGCCACACCCTGAAGGTCCAAGAAGAGTGAATAATTCCTTATCTTTAATATCAACTGAAATATCTGAGATAACGGTATTCTCACCAAATTTTTTAACTGCATTATTTATTTTTATATTAACGCTCATATTGCACCTTCTCGTATTTTTATAGGGAGGGAAGATTAAAAGGATAATTTCTAAAAAAGCTGAGGGGGGGATGAAAAGCCTCGGAACGAGCTTGTTTCTAATTTGAGTGGCGTTGGTCGACATTTTTCGTGACGTAGACATTGTCCCGCTCATGCCAAGAAGATGTTTGGGATGCACCACCCCGGCCCAAATCACGGGCGAAGCGTTTGTATCCTAAAAAAAAACGGGGAAGGCTGAATAATCAACCTTCCCCAAGGAACTTAGTGCTTTATTGAGTGGCGATGAAGATTTCTTTGAAGTGATCTTGAAGGGCTTCTTTGTTCTGGTATACATATTCCATATCTTCTTCAATTACGTTAATTTCAGAAATAGGAGTCATGTAGTCGGGGGTTTCAACATTAGCCATTACGGGGCGATTGGTTAGGGTTGTGCCGAAAGTATTTTGAATTTCAGCAGAGGTGATGAGGTCAATGAAGCGTTGTGCGTTGACGAGATTCTTTGCATCTTTGACAATAGCAGAGCCTGCGGGAAGATAAACTACGCCTTCTTCCATATAAATTACTTCAACATCTGCGCCATCACGAACGAGGGTTGCACTGGGATCTTCATAAGAAAGACCAACGGTGTACTCGCCATCACGAACGCCTTTCCAAACGGAGCTGGAGCTATCAATAACAACGGTATTTGCGAAGAGGTCGGCAACAAATGCCCATGCTTCTTCACTTTCGTAGTCGCCATCGCCCATAGCGTTGAGCATATTGGTTAGGTGAGCATAAGCACTGGAGGAAGCAGTAGGATTAGCAGAAACGATTTTTCCAGCCAACTCAGGGTTGAGAAGGTCTTCATAACCATTGATTTCGATATCGCCAATAAGTGTTTTGTTGACGAGAATGACGCTACCATCAAGAACGTAAGGCGTAATATAGCCAGTGGTGTTCTGATAGAGTTCCATGATATTGTCGTTGTTGGCAGATGTGTAATCTTGGAAGAGATCTGCGTTGATCATGTAGGTAGCATAAGCACCACCGTAAGCAACATCAGCGTAGGGGTTATTCTTTTCGCCTTGTAAGCGTTTGAATACTTCGCCTGTTCCAGCGGAGATAACTTCAACTTCAACATCGTACATTTCTTCAAAAACGGGGATAGTGGAGTTGAGCAGGTTGTCACTGTTAGGGGAGTAGATGACGAGTTTGTCGGTTGCTTCTACCGTTTCTTCCATAGCTTCTTCAACTACTTCTTCAGCAACTTCAGCAACTTCAGCTACTTTTTCGGTTACTTCTTTAGCTGCTTCTTCTGCGGGGGCGGTTGCGCCACCACAGGCACTCAATACGAGAGCCATGAGCATGAATAGTACAAATAATACTTTTTTCATTTCTTTTCTTTCTCCTTGATTTTTCAATCATAGAATTACTTAGGATAAGCTTTTCTCATCCTAAAACTCTGCACGGATTGTTCACGTAACAACCTGCGTGCATTTCAGATGAGAGAGGGGACCTCTTTCATTTTGAAATTTGTGCAATTATACCGCTATATTTATGCTGTGTCTTGTTGTGGCACGAAAAAATCACTTGTATTTCAGCTTAGGTATGCAATTGAATTCTCGAGCAAAGAAGTCTTAGCCTTTTACTGCTCCTGCGGTTAATCCTTTAATAAATTCTCTTGAGAGGA
>CAZAWS010000179.1:0-1643 GCA_964488755.1 uncultured Anaerolineaceae bacterium
CCGATAAATCCTGCGCCGCCTGTGACTAGAGAAGTTGTCATAATAAAAACCCTTGTATTCAAGTGCAAGATAAATCTTGCGCTACGCTATCTTCCTTTGAAGCCAAAAACGGTGCTGAAAGTACGAAGTAAAATGGTGATATCCATAACTACTGTGCGATGCTTGATATAGTAGAGATCGTATTCGAGTTTGAGAGCAGTGGCAAAAACAGAGGAGGCGTAGCCACTGGTGATTTGCGCCCACCCACTGATGCCGGGTTTAACGAGCAGACGCGCCCGATAAAAAGGGATTTCCTTTTGATATTTCGCCACCAATTGCTCGCGCTCGGCGCGTGGACCTACCAGACTCATTTCACCACGCAATACGCTAAAAAACTGTGGGAATTCATCGAGGCGCATTTTACGGAGGATATTGCCAACGCGCGTAATACGAGGGTCATCCACTTCCGCGGCGCGTGCTTCGCCATCCGGCTCAGCATCTTTAATCATGGTGCGGTACTTCAAGAGCATGAATTCTTTGCCCCCTTTGCCAAGCCGCTCTTGTTTATAAAAAACAGGAAAACCAGTTTCGATAATAATTGCCAAAGTTATAAATGGAAAAGTTATCAAAAAGATGAAAACGCCAATAATGCTCCCAAGAATATCAACTATTCTTTTGCCCAGTTCATAAAAAGCACTGACGCGCGTTTCGTCAATAAAAGAGCGGATGAGCCAATCAGATTCAAGGTGGTGAATGGGAATGCGCCCTGTAATTTCTTCAAACATGGTTGGCATTCTGGTGACCATAATGCCACTTTCTTGTATATCTAAAATGGTCTGAAAAGTGCTTCCCATCATTGCCCCTGTAATGGCAACAACAATATCGCTGGCATTTTGTTGCTCAATGATTTCAATTAGGTTTTTGTTGCTCCCTAAAATATGAAAGCCTTCTATTTTTGAGCCTATTTTATCGGGGTCATCATCTGTAAATCCGATTACATGAAAGGGTTTAGGGGAAAGTTCCGCATAGGCATTGGCTAAAGTTGCTCCTGCTTTTCCTGCCCCAACAATCAAAATCCGCCGTGCCATCCCTTGCGCGGTATATAAACGGATATAAAGCAAACGCCAAATCCATGTAAAGAGCGAGGCAAGAACTAAAAAAGCACCAATAATAATACGCGGTAATGAAGAAGTTGGATTTCTTAAAGTTATAAACAGCAAAGCATAGGCTATAAAACCAATCACCGCCGCAACAAGAATACCGCGTTGCGTTCTCTTTCTGTTGGAGGCGACTCTCGGTTCATGAGTTTCTATCAAAAGCAAAAGCCATATTAAAGGCAAGAAGTATACCCAAAGCTGAATTTCAATGCTAAAAATACGCTCTGCTTTCTGTAAAGAAATTCCTGTGTCTAGTAAAGCGCGCCAAGAATACTCTTTCCAAATATAAAGAGAGAGGGCTAAAGCAAGTACAGAGGCAAATAAATCCCCTAAAAAGAGAATAACGCGCTGCTCTACGTTTCCTAAGCGGAATGATTTATTACGAGGTGTGTTCATTTAGTTTGGTAGTAGTTTCATCTCAACTATGGATGAATTCATAGGCTGGTACAGGAAGTCCGTTTTAAACGGACTTGGCATTTCAGCGTGGGATTTCAATCCCATGCGGCT
>CAZAWS010000179.1:1743-4624 GCA_964488755.1 uncultured Anaerolineaceae bacterium
TTAAGCGCACTCCAAATTAGCCCGCTTCCCCAAGAGATGTGCATGATGGCGATAGCAATGGGCAAGCCAAGCGTTTTTCTCTTTAATCCAGCAATAAAAAGGATGAGAAAATAAATAAAAAGCTCTAAAAACAAAAGAAAAAAAGCTGGTGGGAAGAAGACGCCTAGCAATAACCAAAATAAAAAGCTCAAAACAAATACGGGCGGTAAAAACTGCCGCCAACGCAAAGTATCGGGGTAACGCCTAAGCATCTTCCACTTCCAGAAGCCGTAATTGAAATACTGTTGCGCCAATTTCCTAAAAGTAGGGCGAGCAAAATAAATAGACACAATCGCTGGGTCTAGCCAAATTTTACCGCCAGATTGCCGAATACGAGTGTTGAATTCATAATCTTCGTTGGCAAGCAGGCTTTCATCGAAAAGCCCTATTTTATCAGTTAATTCACGCCGAAACGCGCCAAAAGGCACCGTATCTACCAACTGCGCTTGCGTGGCATGTCGATAAGCGGCATCCCCCACGCCAAGCGGATGCGCCGCTGAAACCGCAATTGCCTCTGCCACCCAGCCCCTTGCGCCGGGACGAATATCCCAAATCCCGCCAACATTATCGCCCAATCCAGCATCTAGCGCATCCACGCATCGTTGCACATAATCTTTGGCGGGCGCAGAGTGTGCGTCTAAGCGGATAATAATCTCACCAGTCGCCGCCCCAATCGCTAAATTTAGCCCAGCGGGAATAACTCGCTCAGGGCTATCAATCACCTTCACTTCTAAGGCGGGATTTTCTTCCTTAAAAGCAAAAATTTCTGCGCGAGTATTATCTTCTGAAATCCCATCGGCAATAATCACTTCCATCTCGGCGGCGGGGTAAGTTTGCGCCAAAATCGCATCGAGCAAAATGCGAATGGTCTTTTCTTCGTTCAAGCAGGGGATAATGACAGAGAGCTTTTTCATTCGGTCAATTCTACCACTTCAAAAGAAATAAAACTTTTGGACTCTGCGACTACACGAAAGAGATACGAGGGCTGGTAGCCGGGAATCCATGCAACATCATCGCCTGCATATAAAATAGGATAATTTTCACGGGCGCGTTTTGGCAATTTGACGTTAATCATAAAATCTTTCACCTTCATAGATTTACCCGACATCCCAAGCGGACGGATTCGCTCCCCCGCGCGCCGCGTTCTTAGTGTTAGATTTTGCCCCAAAGCCTCTGCATCGAACGTGACCTGAAATGGGTTGCCCTTTTTCAACTTGGGTGCGGTAGAAGAGCGTGTTGCCCTTAAAACCCAACCATCCCCAAACCTGACAGATCTCAAAGACCTGTCAGGTTTTGATTTGATGGGGATCTCGCCTTCGTCC
This sequence comes from uncultured Anaerolineaceae bacterium, assembly GCA_964488755.1. GTDB lineage: Bacteria > Chloroflexota > Anaerolineae > Anaerolineales > Villigracilaceae > Desulfolinea. The sequence continues at coordinate 3,105 of CAZAWS010000179.1, forward strand.
ATTTGCGGATAGTCGCCGAGGGGGAGCTTTGACACATCAAAAGTTAGATGCAGGGCATCGCGCTCTTTGAGGAGCGTCAAGCCAGATACAAGGTCGATCCGTTGCGCTGAATCTGAGGAGACGATGAATCTCGCCGCGCGATCCAATGAAAAAAAAGAGATGTCTGATTGCCCGCGAAGCAACTTTTCCATGCCCCGTTTAATAAGATTTCGGATTAATGCGGGAGAAAGTTTGGAGAAAGGTTCAAATTGAAAAGAGATATAGCCTTCGCCTTCGGCGAGTGTGATTTTTTGCCAAGTGCTACGCGTTAGTTCAGAAATCAGGGCATAATCGCCTTGCAGGGCGTGACTGGTGCGAAGGAGGGTTTCGCTAAAGCGGGGATTATATTTTGATAATTCGGGAATAAGATTGTGACGCAGGCGATTGCGAAAAAACTCATCAGAGGCGTTGGATGGGTCTTCGTGATAATCGAGATTATGCGCTTCACAGTAAGCAACTGTTTCAGCACGCCAAAGATGCAAAATTGGACGAATGAGGGGGATATTGAGGTCAAAATGGGGAAGAATAATGCGCTCTTCGATGCCCTTTAACCCGCTAAGCCCTGCACCGCGCAAAAAGTGCATTAATACTGTTTCAACTTGATCATCGGCGGTATGCCCAACGGCAACAGCTTGCGCTTTATGCTTACGCGCCTGCTCAAAAAGAAATTTATAGCGCAAATTGCGGGCGGCTTCTTCGATGCTCTCTTTATGTTTTTTTGCGTATGCGGCAACATCTCCGCTTTCGGTGACAAAGGGGAGTTTATATTGCTCGGCGATTTCTCGCACAAACTGAGCGTCTTCGGCGGAATCGAGGCGCAGTTGATGGTCAAAGTGTGCGATGATGAGGGGATAGCCTGCTTCATGGAGAGTACCAAGAAGGCAAAGGCTATCTGCTCCACCAGATACACCGATGATAATGGGGGTTTTAGGGGTGAGAAGATTTTTATTCACAAGAATATAAGGGGATTTTTCTAACGTATTTCGTAAAGCTCAACCAGCACTCCACCCGTAGATTTGGGGTGAATGAAGGCATATTTTTTTCCATCTGCGCCGGTACGAGGGGATTCGTTGATGAGTTGCACGCCCTTTTCTTTGAGTTGCGCCATCATGCCTTCTATATCATCTGTTTCTAAGCAAAGATGGTGCATCCCTTGACCGCGTTTCTCTATATATTTAGCTAGACCAGAATCATCGGTAATTGGTCGGACGAGTTCAATCTCTGTGCCACCAACTGGCAAAAAAGCAATCTGCGCAGATTCAGCGGGGACATCGCGCAATTCGGCAAGTTCTAAGCCTAGCGCGTCACGCCAAAAATTGAGAGCGTTTTCAACATCACTAACAGCTACAGCAATATGGTTGATTTTGGTTATTTGAGGCATAAGATTTTAGAAAGGAAGAATAGGTTACAAGTTTGCAAGAGGCAAGTTTTTGGGGAGCACTAAAAGGTTGTTGGAACTTCCCTCACCCCTTCGATAAACT
>CAZAWS010000180.1:0-4619 GCA_964488755.1 uncultured Anaerolineaceae bacterium
CCTCGCGCTCTCGAACTATTCGACCTTCCCAAACTCCCCGGCTATCGTGATAAAGTCATCGCTTTAGATAGTCGCCGCGCGCTAACGCGTGGAAATCCCCTAAGCGCAGGCAGTTTTATCTCTTACCTAAACCCCAAACGCCGAATTTATACGGCGGTATATGAAGATGAAGAGGGGACAGTCTTGGGCGGAATCATCCAACGTGCAGAGGAAAATTTCGCACGGCTGGCGTATCTTGCCCCTGCTCGCGCCCCCTTGGCATTAATTGACCATCTCACCGCCCACGCCGGAACTTGGCAAGCGCACCAAATTATCGCGGAAATTGATGAAAACAGTCCCCTTCTTCAATCTCTGCGCCAATGTGGTTTTTCAGTTTATAGCCGTCAACAAATTTGGGATTTAAGCGAAATTTCGCTTCCTGACAATCTTTCGGCTCGTTGGCGCAAGAAAAAAGATGTCGATTTGCCCGCAATTCAGAATTTAGAGCATAAAATTATCCCGCCGTTTTTGCTACCGATTGAAACTTTCTCTGCCGCTTCCAGCGGTCTATTATGTCAGTCAGATGAATTATTAGCCTATATAGATGTCATCTATGGTTCACGAGGGATATTTTTGCGCCCACTAATCCACCCCAACGCAGAAAACATACGCGAAAAATTACTGGGGCTTTTAGCAGATTTATCTAAAGATAACGAAGAGCCAATTTATCTATGTATTCGCTCTTATCAGGCATGGATAGAGCCTATACTCGAAGAACTAGGGGCTAGTACGGGACCTCGCCAAGCGGTGATGGTGAAATACTTGGTCAATAAAATACGCGAGAAAAAAACGGCTCCGCTAAAAGCAGAAAAGGCTTGGGCAAATCCCGCCGCGACCATTCAGCGCGTTGAGGTAGAAGAGTAACTCAGCTCCCTAAAAAGTGAGCTACATCTTCATCTACGGGGGCGTTAAAAATTTCATTTGCATTCCCAACTTGTCGCAAAGAACTTTTCACAATGACCGCCATGCGCGTTGCCAGCTTTCTCGCTTCGTGCAAATCGTGTGTCACAAAAAGAGTCGTTGTCGCACTGTTTTTGAGCAAAGGCTTCAAATCATTCAAAAGATTTGCGCGTGTGGGTGGGTCTAGTGCAGAAAAAGATTCGTCTAATAATAATAATTCTGGCTCTAAAACCAACGCCCGCGCCAACGAGACGCGTTGTGCTTCTCCCCCAGAAAGCTTTTTTGCGCGCCGTTCTGCTAAATCTGCTACGCCCAACCTCTGTAACCATAAGGGAACTTTTTCTTGGATTTCAGATTTGGACGCGCCACGAAACCCTAATCCTAGGGCGACATTTTTATAAACGGATAAATCAAATAAAAGTGGATCTTGCATCACCAACGCGATTTTTCGTCTATACGCCGTGTCAGACGTGTTTTGGGCTGGGGTGCCGTTAAATAACATCTGCCCGGCATTAGGCTCCAGAAGTCGCGCCAAAGTCAGCAATAGCGTAGATTTCCCTGCCCCGTTGGGACCCACCACCGCCAAAACTTCACCACGTTGGATAGATAATTTCTCCACGCGCAAAACTTCTTTTTTTCCGCGTATGATGAGCAGATTCTTAATAGTAATTAGGTTTTTATCGCTCATCTTTTCCCCCATGAACGTAGGGGCGCAACATGCTGCGCCCCTGCGTTCATAAACCCAAACCCGAAAGGTTTTATTAAAGCATATATTTTATAAGATGATTTTGAAGGTGCGTATTCTGGTTTAGATGGAGTGTGTTTGAAACCTTTCGGGTTTGTTCTGATCATTCTTCCCCCCTTTGCTGAATCCAAGTTAATGCCCAATTGACCAAGAATGTAATTGTCAAAAGTAATGCCCCCAAAGCCATTGCAATCTCAAAATTACCTTTACTTGTTTCTAACACAATCGCCGTTGTCAATACGCGCGTCTGATGACGGATATTTCCGCCCACCATCATAGATGCGCCTACTTCGGAGATAACCGATCCGAATCCTGCCATCAACGCCGCCAAAAGCGGAAGTCGCGCCTCGCGCCATAATGCCCAAATCATTTGCCAACGTGATGCGCCCAGCCCATAAAGTTGCAATCGCAAACGCGGATCAAGCGACTGCAATGCCGCGGCAGTTAACCCAATCACCACCGGCGCAGAAATCACTGTTTGGGCAATAATGATTGCAGTCGGGGTGTAAATCAAATTCATATCCCCAAAAGGACCTGACCGCCATAACATCATCGCCACAAAAAGACCAACCACGACAGGCGGGAGTCCCATCCCTGTATTGACCACACTTAAGAAAAACGAACGTCCCCAAAACTTTCCCAGCGCAAGGAGTGTCCCAAGTGGAAGCCCAATTAAAAGGCTAATCCCCGTCGCAATGGCGGAGATTTGTAGGGAGAGTATCGTAATTTGAAGAATTTCGTAGGGAAAGGGCATGGGGATGCAGAATGTTGAATGATGAATGCAGAATTAAAAGGTGAAACGTAAAGCGTAAAACGTGAAGATAAATCTACGATAGTCTCATATGACACTATCGTAGATTACGTTTCACGTCTTCACGCTTCATGAGTTTATTCTACCCCAAGTTCAGCATCTGTTTTGTCGGCATCGGGAAAAAATAATGGTTGCCCGTATTCTTTGATTCCGAATTCTTTGATGATGGCTTGAGTTTCATCGCTAATCATAAAATTGGCGAATGCGAGTGCGCCTTCGTAGTTGATATTTTCCCAATTAGATGGTTCAACGGTCATGACGTGATAGACGTTGAGCAAAGCCTCATCGCCTTCGACCAAAATCTCGAGGTCAAGATTATCTTGGTTAGCAAGGTAGGTGGCGCGGTCTGTCATCGTGTAGGCTTGCTTCTCGGAGGCAATGATGAGCGTTGCGCCCATGCCTTGACCCGATTCAATATATCCATCCCACGCGGGGGTGAGGTCCACACTGCTCCAGATGGCACGTTCTTTTTTGTGGGTACCCGAGTCATCACCGCGGGAGACGAATTCTGCTTGGGCAGAGGAGATGTTGACCAACGCTTCCCCAGCCGAGGGCAAAGAGCGAATCGCCGCGGGGTCGTCCGCAGGTCCCACAAAGACGAAATCGTTGTGCATGACAAGGAAGCGATCGCGTCCGAATCCCGCATCCATTAATTCTTTTTCAGCAGGTGGGGCGTGAACGAGAAGGACATCGGCATTGCCTTCTTCTGCCATTTTGAGCGCGGCACCCGTACCGACCGCGATGGTCTGAACGGTGTAGCCGCTTTGTTCTTCAAAAATGGGGACGAGAAAATCGAGCAAACCCGAATCTTGGGTACTGGTGGTGGTGGCGAGAATGAGGGGCGCGGGTGCAGGTTGGGCGCAGGCGGTGAGGAGAATAAGAAGGAGGAGAAGGGCTGTTTTTTTCATAGAATGAGTCTAAATCTTTTGGGGAGGTTGTCAAGTATTTTGTGATAGACTGGCTCATTATGAAAATTTTTCTCAGCCTAAAAGTCCCCCGCGGAAATGCAGAACGTGAAGCGATTGTTTTTCAGCTTGAAGATGCTATCCGCGCGACCGGGCATATCCCCTTTGTTGCGGTAGACAAAATTGTTGACGCAGGCTTAACTGCCCCCAAAGATTTTATGCCTTTCGTGCGTGATGAATTAGCCGATTGCGATTTAATGATCGTTGTTTATCACCCCAAATTGCGTGGCGGATTGATCGAAGTTGGTATCGCGTATGAGCGCGAAATCCCGATTTGGTTGTGCCATAAAGCGGAAGAAAAGGTTTCTTCTTCGATGATGGGCTGTGCGGATGAGATTTTTAAATATGTAGGCGTGGATGATTTGTCTGAGAAGATTTTAGCAAGATTGTCTTTGAATAAGTTTGTGGGCTGATATAAAAAGTCTGTTTGAAATGGACTTTTCGCCTTATCTAAACAAATCTGAATGACTCCCTGTACGAACAAGAATAAGTGCATCTTCTGGCAACTCGTAAATCAGGAGCCAATCTGGCTCAATATGACACTCTCGACTACCTTTATATTGCCCAACTAAATAATGATCTTTGTATTTGGATTCCAGTTTTTTCCCTGCTAGCAAACTGCCAATTACTTCTTTAAACTCCTCGAACTTTTTTCCGCGTTTTCCCATTCTCTTAACATCTTTCTTAAATTGGGATGTTCGTCTGAGCTTTCTCATCAAATCCCCAAATCATCGAAAAGATTTTCAGCGGTGTCGAAACTTTCTAAATTATTGCGAGCTTTGGCATCATCTAAGGCTTGGATTGTGGCATCGTTTGGAATTCTGACCACAAAAGGAAGCCCTCGGTGAAGTTCAACCTGTTTATAAAAAAGCGTGATAGCTTGTGAAGAAGTTAATCCTAACTCTTTAAAGATTCTTTCAGTCTGTTGTTTCAGACTGGGGTCAATTCTTGCTGAAATAGTAGATGTTTTCATTTCAATACTCCGTTTTACTCTCAATGTACGTGCATTGTAACACAAAAGCAAGAGATTGAAATCTTTGCTTAAAATCAAAGCCCGCTTAAAGCGGACTTCCTATCTCAGCCGAAAATTCATTTTCTGGCTCTGCCCCGACAGAGATTCCACTAGCTCTTGCTTTACGCAACCTCACGCTTCCCTAAA
>CAZAWS010000181.1:0-4617 GCA_964488755.1 uncultured Anaerolineaceae bacterium
CAGAAAAGGGGCTTTCTGAACCCTGCCTAAAATTTAGCCGAAGAAAAATAATACCACGCAAGTATACGGATGGGTATTTGAAATATATCAGAAATTTCAGCAAATAAAAAGCCGCCCAAGGGCGGCTCAAATTGCAGGCGCACTCTTGCAAACGCAGCTAATGCCAAACCCTAAAAGATGTCGTTGTTTGCCCAATAAGCTCCCCATGAGAAACTTGTACATCTATCATCACTAAGCCGCCAGGGGCTTGATTCCTCACGGGTAATAATAAAGTTACAATGCCTTTCGCATCTGTTACAAAAGGTAGCGTTGTTATTGTGCCATTTGTCCACGTCACAACCGCATTACCAACCGCACCAATAACGGGTTGCAATGTTTGATCTTGAACAATGACAAAAATTGCCTGATTATCTGTTGAGGCTGTAGTCGCTTTCCACGGAAAAGCACGCACACTTAAGGACAAGACCTGTGCCCTTATCCCCGCGTTGAGTGGTTCAACACCAGCCAAGCGTGCTGGGTCTTCTCCAATTTTGTAAAAATAGGTTGAGCCTAAATTGCCAACCACCACTTTTTGACCATTCGGGTTAGATGGATGCCACTCCAAACGCCCGTTCTGAAAATACTGAACAATTATATTGTCTTGATATTCAAAGGGTGAAATCGGGTATCCCAAAAGAGAAATTCCGCCATGTGATTTGAAAAAGTCAAGAAAGGCAAAACAAACTGAAAACCCCGTATTATATTTCTCACAAGCCAAGGGATTATTAATACTAAGTTGCACCCCCTTTTCGTAACTCAACGCACCCAAAGGTGAAAGATACACTTGCCCATTACGCGATTCGAGACGAGCACGTTGAAAATACTGCACCAATATATTTTCATTATTAATAAATTCTTCAGTAATTGGATATCCCAAAACGGTTTCTGCATCCCCAACACTTTGATAATACTGCCAAAATGCCCCCTGCACGTTATGCCGAGTCTCACTGAAAAAACGAGAATCAGTACCTTGCGCCTGAATTGGGGCTACCCCAAATAGGCTAAAAAAAAATACCAATCCTAAAATATAACGCGAAAATTTTATCATAATTTCATTATAACTAAAAAACACTAGGAAAAAAGTACTGCCCACCTATTCTACCCTAAAACTTAGCCCTTTTCAAAACCCTCTAAAAGATTCACTATTTTCTCTGCTGAATGACCATCCCCAAATGGATTGACCGCCTGCGACATCGCGGCGTGAGCCAACCTATCATTAAGCAAATAATTTGCTTCTCGCACAATTTTATCCTTATCGGTGCCAACCAGCTTCAAAGTCCCTGCTTGCACACCTTCGGGACGCTCAGTCACATCACGCAAAACAAGTACGGGCACACCAAAGGCGGGAGCTTCTTCTTGAATGCCGCCTGAATCTGTGAGAACCAAATCGACATTTTTCATTAGATGCACCAAGGGCAAATACTCTAGCGGCTCTAAAAGAGTGATATTTTCCACATTGCCCAACAAACGATGAACGGGAATTTTCACATTTGGATTAAGGTGAACGGGATACAGAATCTCTACATCCCCGCGAGATGCAATTTCTTTAAGGGCGATGCAAATCTGCTCTAGGGGCTGACCGTGATTTTCACGCCGATGTGCGGTGACCAAAATCAGTCGCTTCGGTGCGAACGTGGAGATTAGGCTTGATACCCGTGTGGGAACTTTTTGCGCGGCAACAAACTTTAGTGCGTCAATAACGGGATTCCCCGTCACATGCACAATCTCTGCATCTACGCCTTCTTTGAGCAAGTTATTTCGTGACCATTTGGTAGGTGCAAAATGCAAATCTGCCGTTACGCCTGCCACACGCCGATTAACTTCCTCGGGGAAAGGCTCCCACTTATTATGCGTGCGTAAGCCGGCTTCTACGTGCCCAACTTTAATTTTCCGATAAAAAGCGTTCAGTGCGGCAGACATGACTGTAGTCGTATCCCCTTGTACCAAAACCCAATCTGGTTGCATTTTTTCTAAAACTGGATCAAGATGCGTAAAAACAGACGCGGTAATTTGCGCTAATGACTGGTTGGGGCGCATTAGGTTTAAATCTATATCTGGCTCTATCTCGAAAAGAGATAAAACCTGATCGAGCATTTCGCGGTGTTGTGCGGTAACACAGACATACGATTCTATGCCGTCGCGTTTTGCGAGTTCATGCACTACAGGTGCCATTTTTATGGCTTCTGGGCGAGTTCCGAAGATAGATAGTATTTTCATAGGATTAGTAATCGGTAGTTTTTCTCTTTATGAGGCAACATTTACATTGCACATTTGGGGAGAGGGCAATAAAGATTGGTTCAGTCAGGTGCTGATAAAGGGCAATCAAGCCTAAAGTCCACGCGCGTTCCTTTCTTTCCATCCCAAAATTTTTTTAGGGTAATTCTTCTGCTAATTTTAGAAATTCTTTTGCTAAGAAGGGGTCAAAATGAGTGCCGCTTTTTTCTTCTATCGTTTTTAGTGCGTATTCTTTAGAACGCTTTTTATGATAGGGTCTATCGCTGGTGATGGCATCATAAACGTCTATGATTGCGATTACTCTCCCCTCGAAGGGGATATTTTTCCCAGCCAAGCCATAAGGGTAGCCGCCACCGTCCCACCTTTCGTGGTGATATAAAACAAAGGGGATCACGGGTTTCAAGTGAGTGATGCCCTTGAGCATTTTTGCGCCCACTTCTGGATGCTGACGCATAATTGCCCATTCTTCTGGGGTAAATGAGTCTTTTTTCTTTAAGATATCAGAGGGAACTACAAGCTTACCTATATCGTGTAAAATGGCACCAAAATCTAAAATAACAAGGGAGGCTACGTCCCACTTTAGGGCTTTGCCAAACAATTTGGCAATCTTTCGCATACGCATAATATGGTCGTAGGTATAAGTATCTCGAATTTCAATAACGTTTGCCATAAGCAAAATTGTTTGCAAGTGAGCTTCATGGGTATCAAAGAGCCGTACGGCTCGACGACGATCTAAGCGAACGCGAACGGCATCGAGGAGTTCTTTGGCATCAAAAGGCTTAAATAGGTAATCGTCTACGGCTAAGCGGCGCGCTTGTGAGAGATTTGCTTTTTGCGAATAAGCACTTAAAAACAAGAAGGGAACTGCCGCGCCCTCTTTTCTTGAGCGAACGGCTTCGAGAAAAGCAAAACCATTCATTTCTGGCATGGCTATGTCTGAAATAATTAAGTCAGGTGGTGATTGGTCAAAAATATCGAGGGCTTCTTTGCCATCTTCTGCCAATATGACTTGATAATCTTGCGTTTTCAGAATTGTTTCTGCAAGTTCGCGCAAATCTCTATTATCGTCTACTACAAGAATTTTTTCCTTCATAACACTATGTCCTGTTTTATAAACAAATTGGGTAATTGCTCTGAATGTTAGCGGTGTTATCCACACTGCCTATGAATGAATTCATAGGCTAGATACGGGGAAATCCGTTTAAACGGATTTGGCATTTTAGCGTGGGATTTCAATCCCATATTGACCAAGCAATAGGATTTTAAGCAACTTACAAATCAAGGTCCCCAGCGTGGTTGCCAATCACAATAGTCGTTATTCGTTAGGCGGCGTAAATCTGTCCCATCTGTGCGCATAATGTAAATTTCGCAACCATGAATATCGTCATAGTGGTCGAAATAGGCGGTGAATGCGACCCAGTTTCCATCTGGTGAAAAACCAGGTCCTTGGCTATTGCCGCCACTGGGGGTAATTTGGTGCAAGTTTGAACCATCGTCATTCATTAAGTATAGTTCACGATGCCACGCTTTTCCTGAATAAGTGACAATTTCATCACGTGGCGACCAATCAGTGCGTCCGCGCAAATAATCCATTTCGTTAACTTGACGAGGGTTTCCTCCTTCTGCGGAGACGATATACATTTGCACCGTACCGTTAAAATCAGATGCAAAAAGTATCTCTTCCCCATTTGGCGACCATGTTGGGTCCCAGCCTGCTTCATAAATTTGATGCGGGTTGTTTCCATCTCGATCCATGACCCAAATTGCGTGCGTTTCAAGTGGTGCGCCATGCGTAAACGCGATTTGGCGACCATCTGGCGAAATTTCTGGTGCAGTTAATATACCTATCCCATTTGTGCGTTGAAAAACTTGTCCATCGAGAGTCATTTCATAAATATCGTAGACATTTTCACCACCAAACTGAGCGTAAATCACACTCTCGCCATCTGGAGCCAGAGAAGGATAAAAGTGACGCGTATAATCTTCGGTCGTTAAGCGGCGTTGATTGCTCCCATCGGCATCCATAATGCAGATTTGGTCTCCATACTGCACTTTGAAAATCTGACAAACATAGGCGATTTTCCCCGTTGGCACAGCAGGATTTGGCGTAGGGCTAGATGGAGAAGCTAAAGTGGGAATGAGAGTAGAAGCCTCATCTGTAGCAACAAACGTTGACTGTGCATGAGTAGGCACACCCGTCAATGCCATTTGTGTCGCAATTTCAAATGGATCTGCGGTAGCCTGAGAAAGAGGGAGATTACAAGAGGCTAATAGAAAAAAGAAAGGGGAAAAAATAAGAGATAAACGCATAGTGCTAATAATACCTGAAAAAGAAAATAAAAG
>CAZAWS010000182.1:0-4575 GCA_964488755.1 uncultured Anaerolineaceae bacterium
GAATAAACTTTGTGCAAATATCTCTTTCTGTAAGGTCTTTTTTTGATGTCATGGGTTGCCGCTTTGAAAATTAGGTAGTGGAATTATTTCCCGTCTACATTGCGCTAATTATAACATTCTACACCGTAGCGTGAGATTTATCTCGCCCTTGCAAAAAAAGACATAAATGCCGCACTACGGTGTAATGCAAGATTTATCTTGTATTTACAGAAACGACCGTGTTATGACGCAAGAATCTCCTCCTTAAACGACTCCCCCTCCGGCGGAGCTTTCACATTAAAAATATCGGCAATCGTTGCAGCAAGGTCAGCGAATGTAGAGCGAACGCCAAGATTGACTGCCTGCACAGCAGAACCCGCAACCAAAATTGGCACATACTCTCGCGTATGATCGGTGCCCGGGTAAGTCGGGTCGTTGCCGTGGTCGGCGGTGAGAACGAGAATATCATTATCAGCGAGAGCGTCCATAATTTTGGGCAGATATTGGTCAAATTCGGCTAAAGCATCCGCATAGCCTTGGGGGTTGTTGCGATGACCAAATTTTGCATCAAAATCAACTAGATTTGTGAAAATCAATCCCTTATCGGTGTGCGTGCGGATGGCATCAATTGTTTTCTCTATGCCGTCTTTATTGCTCTGTGTGTGGATGGCTTCTGTGATGCCGTGCCCAACATAAATATCGTTGATTTTCCCGATTCCTAATACCATCAAGCCCGCATCTTTTAGATTATCCAGTACGGTGGCTTCTGGTGGAATAACGGAGTAATCGTGTCTGTTGGGGGTGCGGGTGAAGTTTCCCGGCTCGCCAATGAAGGGACGCGCGATCACGCGGCTGACTTCATGTTCTCCACGCAAAATTTCACGAGCAATTTCGCAGTATTTGTACAAATCTTCGACGGGGACAATCTCTTCGTGCGCGGCAATTTGAAATACGCTATCGCCAGATGTGTAAACAATCAGTTTGCCCGTTTGGAGATGTTCTTCGCCTAATTCTTCGATGATGACGGTGCCGGATGCCGGATAATTGCCGAGGAAACCGCGTCCAGTTTGGGTCACGAACGCATCCATCACTTCCGGCGGGAATCCATCTGGGTAGGTGGGGAAGGGCTGGGTGATGTGAATCCCGGCTAACTCCCAGTGTCCCGCAGTGGTATCTTTTCCTGCCGAGATTTCGTCCATTTTGCCGAAAGCGGCGGTAGGTTCTAGTTGGGGCTTTACGCCATCTAAGATTGCGATATTGCCTAATCCCATGGCTTCCATATTGGGCACTTTTAGCCCGTCCACTGCTTGGGCGATATTTCCCAAAGTGTGGCTGCCTACATCGCCAAAATCAGCCGCATCGGGTGTTGCGCCTATGCCGACACTGTCTAAAATGATAATAACTGCTCGGTTAATCTTCATTTTATTGTGATTCCTTGTTTTTATATGTGATATGCCTTATGTGAATTCAACATATTTTTTAAGAAAAACGCTTTGTAGTAGCGACTTTAGTCGCTCTTGCCCAAAAAATAACGACTGAAGTCGTTACTACAAAGTAAATTTTAGGGTTCATTATAAAATTATATAAATTTATTTCACATAAGCCGTGTGATTAGAGAAGTTTTAAAGCCTAATACTTGTAAAATCCTCTGCCCGCTTTTCTGCCTAAATAGCCTGCATCGACCATCTTGCGCAATAAATAAGCGGGGCGATATTTATCTTCACCGAGATCGCGTTGGAGAACTTCCATTACGAAGAGAACTACGTCTAAGCCGATTAAATCTGCTAAGAAAAGCGGACCCATGGGATGATTCATGCCGAGTTTCATCACTTGGTCAATGGCTTCGGGGGTGCCTACGTCTTCTTGTAAGGCAAAAACGGCTTCGTTAATCATCGGGCATAAAAGGCGATTAGAGATAAATCCCGGAGAATCATTTGCTTCAACGGGGGTTTTTCCCATCACTTCACAAACGGCTACAATTTCTTCGGTGACTTCATCGGCAGTGGCAATGCCGCGAATGACTTCGACCAATTTCATCAAGGGCACGGGATTCATAAAGTGCATCCCGATCACTTTTTCGGGGCGGGCAGTGACAGCCGCAATTTTTGTGATGCTAATGGAGGATGTATTTGTTGCCAAAATCGCGCCTTCGCGTGCTTTTTCATCCATTTCTTTGAAAATCTTGAATTTTAGTTCGGGATTTTCTGTAGCCGCCTCTATCACCAAATCGGCTTTGGCGATGGTATCCATATTTTCTACAAATTTAATTGCGTCTGCGTCTGCTTTTTGTGCCTCGCTAATGCGTCCTTTCGAGAGCAATTTTGTGGTAGATTTTCCAATTACTGCCTCTGCTTTTTCAAGTGCGGCAGGGTCAACGTCCATGCAGGTGACTTTGTAGCCAGAAACAGCGGCAGTTTGGGCGATCCCGTTTCCCATTGTGCCAGCCCCAACGATAAAGATATTCTTGATAGTCATAAATACTCCTTGTTTGAATGTTAAAAGGTTTGAAGGTTAGAAAGTTAGAAATAAAAAATTTTCAGCCTTCAAAGATTTCTGTTTTTTAACGCGAAATTCGCTCTTTTCGCGTTAGAAAGCAGATGGTTTAAAAACAAAAAATCGTGCTCGAATTATGAACACAACTATCGAGTTTTTCAACCTTCCAACTCAATCGCCATCGCAACTGCTTCACCGCCACCCAAGCAGAGTGCCGCTAAACCGCGTTTTAGCCCGCGATCTTTGAGTGCGTAAATTAAGGTAGCAATTACACGCGCCCCAGACATTCCAATCGGATGCCCCAGCGCAATCCCGCCGCCGTTTACGTTCACTTTATCCCAATCCCAGCCTTGCTCGGCGAGTTCTTTTCCATTTGCCAAACATTGTGCTGAAAAGGCTTCGTTTAATTCGATTAAGTCAACATCATCAAAAGTCCAGCCCGCTTTGGATAGGATTTTCGGAATCGCTTTAGCTGGCGCGGCGAATAAATACTTCGGCTCCACCGCGGCGTGACCATAAGCGACCACGCGTGCAAGGGGCTTGAGTGCCTTTTTTTCAGCATATTCTCGGCTGGACACAACCACTGCCGCCGCACCATCGTTTAACGTAGATGAATTTCCCGCGGTTGTTTTACCGTCTTTATTGAAAACGGGGCGAAGTTTGCTCAATCCCTCCGCGGTTGTCCCCGCGCGGGGACCTTCGTCCGTGTCGAAAATCGTCACTTTGCCCTTCCTGCCGGGGATTTCAACGGGAATAATCTCCTCTTTGAATTTGCCCGCTTCTATCGCGGCAATGGTTTTTTGCTGACTTTTTGCTGAGAATTCATCCATTTCTTCACGAGAAATATCATATTCATCGGCAATGAAATCTGCCGCCTTGCCCATTGCCCAATCTTCAAAGGGATCCCAAAGACCATCGTGAAGTAAGGAGTCTTTTAGGTTGGCGTGTCCATAGCGCAATTCGCCCGTTCTGCCGCCCACTAAAAAAGGTGCGCGCGTCATAGATTCCATCCCGCCGCCGACATATAGCTCACCATCGCCAGCCTTGATGCCTTGTACGCCGAACATAATCGCTTTTAAGCCAGAGCCACAAACTTTATTCACGGTAGTCGCTCCAACGGTGCTTGGCAAGCCCGCAAAAATGCTTGCTTGTCGTGCAGGAGCTTGTCCTGTCCCCGCGGGAACAACGTTGCCCATAAAAACTTCTTCAATATCGGCTAAATCGGGAATGCCCGCGCGCTCAACGGCGGCTTTTATCGCAATTGCGCCGAGTTTGGGGGCATCTATCCCTTTTAATGCACCTTGAAAACGTGCAATTGGTGTACGGACGGCACTTAAAATTACCGCTTCTTGTTTTTTACTCATTTATATTTCTCCTTTGATATTGGACTTTATCAGAAGTAAAACTTCAGTGGCTAGAAGAACCCGTTCCCTTCAAGGGAACGGGTTCTTCTAGCCTGTTTCGGGCAAACTCTTCGTTTCCCTCAATTTACTCCGTAATAATTATACGATTATATTGTTCTGTACAAAGAGACGCTGAATTTATACAAACATCAAATACGCCTGAAAAGTCGCCTGTTTTTAACGCCGTCATATAGAATTTTACAGTTAATTTGTCGTTGGCAGGAATGGGGTGTTTAAAATAATAACTGTGATATTCTTCAATAAAATCACTATCTGAGAAGATGGTATAAGGGGGTTCTGTTTTGTTGATTCTTGCACCTTCGAGGTAGCCTAAGTCTATATCAATGCTATTTAATTCTTGGGGCGTATTTGCCAAGTTGGCAACTTCTACTTCTACGATAAAATCTTCGCCTTTGACTACTTCTATGGGAGCAGTTAGCGTTATTTCTACATTTTCAGGTTCTTCTAGAGCCGCTTTTACAAAGAAGCCGGTCAATAATAAGAAGCCTATTCCCACTATAGCACATAAAAGTAGACAGCCAATGCCAATGCCTATTACAACTTTGTTATTCATATTTTTTGCCTTTAAGGTAGATAATAAAAGAATTTTTTGATGTGATAGTAGTTTAAGAGATTTTTCGGGGAAGTGCAAATACCAATAACCCTTTTTCTAAATCAAAAAGTCATATTTTTGGAAATA
>CAZAWS010000183.1:0-4547 GCA_964488755.1 uncultured Anaerolineaceae bacterium
GCGACATTTGCGTTGAAAGATTAAGGCATAATTTTAATATGGCTGAACGCTTACGCTGATTTTAGCCTATGCTTCATCGTCCTTCTCTAAATATGCCACAGCACGCCCCTTCTCATTATCCATGACAAGAGTCAGATGATGGTTGGGGCGAAAATCGTTAACGGCAATCAGCTTTAGACAGTTGAGCAATTTTTCATCTGCGCTAATACGCTCTTCGAGGCGATTAGGGGTTTCGTAAAAGAATTTTCTGTTAAAAATAGCATCTTCATCATCAAGAAAAATCGCTAAGGGGTAAATTTGAGCTTCCATCAAGTCTTGGAAAAAATGTGTGCCAAAAGAAGGCTCTGGGGAGGTGCCAATTCCCTCGCCAGATAGCTCAATCAATGCTTGGGTATTATAGATGTCTCCGTAGCCGATATGCACGCCCAAATCAGGGGAGGAGGTTCCCCAACGCCCAGGTCCCACGGCGATGTAGACTTCCTCTTCCAAAGCCGCATTAAGGCGACCGATCGCCCTTTCCAGTTTATTTCGCTCCACATGAGATTCTATACTGAAGTATTCATCTGGTAAAACAAAGAGAACATAACGTATGTCAGAAACACTTCCGCGTGGCACCATTCGTTTTGTAGAAAAAATAATTCTTCGTTTAGCGATTTTAGCCGGTAAGTGAACTTCTTTATTATCCTTTATATGGCTCTGTGGACGGCACTGAAGAATAGTGATTTCTACTTGCGGCTGAAGAGCACGAGGATTGAGAAGTCTTATTGAAAACTCTGTATCAACGGGCGATTTATAATGCTTTTCAAGAAGTTGAAGTGCCTTTTTCATATCCTCTGCGAAACGTGTGCGCCGCAGAAGTTCATCAAAGGTGATTACCAATTTATCTGTATCAATGATATTGGTATGCAAAGCTGAAAGATAGCCATCTTCGACATTTTGAGCAATATAACGTAAGGGTGCATAGTGGGATTTAATAACTTGATGCACAGGTAAGGTATTAAATTTATTGGCTTTGAGGTCAATCACATCCACATATTGTTGTGAATAGCGTTGAATAGCTTTGATATTATCTGCCGGGCGCAAAAGTGGACGGCTAAGTGCTACAAGGCGGGGATAATCGTTGCCCGTCTGATTTACGGCACGCGTCCCTATTCCCCAAACAAGACGCAAAAAACCATCTTCGCTACGTATATCTGCCGACCAACGATAGATATTGCGACTAAAGCCAACACCGGCTCCGTGGGGGAAGAAATAATCCCCAACTCTTTCTCCCTCAACAAACTGGATTAATATAGCAAGCCGCTCATCATAATCAATTAACCCCGTTTGCCGTCTATAAATAATGGGTTCCGCCCTCAACGCACTAGCGTACACTCGCCCTATCGCACTAGTAAGGTAAGCAAAGTTTTCTTCTGTTGTCCCCTGATTAGGGCAGAAATAACTTTCATATTTGCCAGCAAAAGAATGTCCAAAGTTATCTTCAAGTAAACTAGAAGAACGAACAATCATCGGTTGCTTCCCTGCTTTTTCTATGAGGTCTTCAAGTTGTTCCACAATTTCGTCTGGGAAAGTGGCTTTGCTAAACTCTTCTTCTAAAGTAGGATATTCTTCTCTAATTTGTTCTTCGCTTTTATATTTTTGGTCTACCCACTTCATCAACCCGTTATTTTCCAGCATATCATACATCACTTCGGAGCCGAGATAATAAGAATCAGGGGTGCGAATATATTTCTTGACTTCATCTGGGGCAACTTCTGCAAGGATGCGAGCGGCAAGAAGCATCCCTGCGGCTTTACCGCCAATTCTCCCCCGCCCAATTTTTCTGTTACGAATTTTCTTAAGATCCGATATCTTGAACCATTTTTTTGCAACATTGATATAAGCCAGCTGATCGCTAATCAATTTGCGAATTAAGGCAACCTTCGTGTCTTGAAGACGAGGCTCTAGTGGACCCCGTTTTTCTAAAGGTAATTTTTCTATCGTTGAGGCTTTATCTATTGCCACATCTTGAGAAGAAAAATCAGGGTCAAACTCGCTTAGGTCTGGCGTTACTGTGCCACGCTCAAGTAGAATTTTATCAATAATTTCTTGGAGCAATTCTTGAGAAAAACTATAAGAAAAATAGAAATCTGTTAAAGAATCTCGTACACGTGCTAGGCGTAAGTCCCATGTTTCTGAGCTTTCTTCTGAGAAAGGGTCTTGTATCCCCTCGCGTGTTTGAGAGTGAATGGCTTTTTTCTGTGCCTTATGATTAAATTCTTTTCGAGAGATAATCCCGTGCTTGAAAATTTCCTTTCTCATCCGCGCACGAATACGGCTACTTAATACAGGGTAACGATTAAGCGTTAAATAGATATTTAAAATACGGTCTGATGAGGGCGGAGCTAAAGTCATGGTGTTCTCCCTTGGGATAAAAAAAGTGTCAGGGAAGACAATTGCCCTGACACTCACATTTACATATTTGCCTCTTGTGCACTGCTAACTTTTCTACCCCAAGTGCATCGGCATAATGACATGGGTGAAATCATCGTCACCAATCGGTCGGATGACCCCGGGGGCATTCGGTGCAGATGTCTCAATTGCCACATTCGGCGTTTTGATAATTTCCAAAACTTCGCGTAAGAATTTGACATTAAAAGCAATCAATAAACTAATCCCGTCTACGGTTGCCTCAACAATAGTTTCATTTGAACCCGTTTCTTCGGATTGAGCAGAAATCTCGATTTCACTAGGCGCCATATCATCTTCGCTGGCTTTAATCTCTAAGCGAGCCACATTTGTTCCGTCTCGTGCAAAAATTTCAGCTTGCTTGCACGCCTTCAATAGTGCCGCGGTCGAAACAATGGTGCGTGATTTATGCGAGCGCGGGATAATTTGCTCATAATCAGGGAAAGTGCCTTCAATCAACTGTGAAACCAAC
Organism: uncultured Anaerolineaceae bacterium; assembly: GCA_964488755.1. GTDB lineage: Bacteria > Chloroflexota > Anaerolineae > Anaerolineales > Villigracilaceae > Desulfolinea. Next base: position 2,921 of record CAZAWS010000183.1, read on the forward strand.
TCGGCATTCTTCACACGGAACACAACCTGACTGCGTCCTTCAGGAACAGTCATCGAAATCATATCCGTTCCATCCCCGGCAATGCGCGCCAACTCGCTCAACGCACGGGCAGGGATAATGGCGTTAATCGGCTTTTCAATAGGCGCAGAAAGAGTCGCTTTACGCACCGACAATCGGAAACCATCAGCCGAAGCCATAATAATTTGGTCGCCTGTTACAGTCAGCAAAACGCCCATCAAAACGGGGCGAGCTTCATCCGAAGACGCGGCAAATGCCACTTGGTGAATCATTTCCTTAAAATCAACCACATTCAGTTGAATGGCATTTTCCATATCAGGCGTAGAAAGTGGGGGGAAATCTTCGGCATCAATACACTTAACATCATTTATCGAAGCCCCGCTTTTGATGTTTAGCGTTTGTGTTTCGCTATCAAGGTCTAATAACACCTGATCGCCCGGCAAAGTATTCACCAAATCAGAAAAAGTGCGTGAAGGCACGGTAGTCGTCCCATCTTCCTCAACTTTTGCGGGAATCCAAGCCGTGATGCCCAACTCCAAATTAGTTGCCGAGAGTCGTACACGTCCCTCGTCTGTGGCAATTAATATATTTGCCAAAACAGGCAGTGTGCTCCGAGGTGAAACAGCGCGAGAGACAATGCCCAAGCCATGTGCTAAATTTTCTTGCAGGACGGTTATTTTCATACCAAACCTCTTTATTTAATGCGTTAAATTATTTCTCAAAAGTATATCATTAAACTTCTTTGCGTTTTTTTAAAACCCTTCCAAATGACTTAAATCCGCAATGCCATCGGTGAGCGAAGCGATTTTTCCGACCAACGCCAGCCGATTTTCTTTCACCGCCTCATCTTCGTCCATCACGAGCACGTTGTCGAAGAACTTATTGATGGCAGGAACGAGACTTTCTACTACACTGAGGGCTTCGTTGACAGTATTTGGTGTTTGGTTTTCGGTATTCAGTATTGCCTCATGCAACTCTTTTTCTGCGGATTCGGTGAGTAAACTACTCTCTACTTTCCACTCTCTACTTTCTATCTTTGCAGAACGAATAATGCGAACACAACGCGAATAAGCGGGAAGGATGGTCTCCCAATCGGGACGCGCAACCCAAGCGGATAATTCTTCGACTGACTTGGCGGCACGTGCGGGATTTTGGCTCGCTTGCCCTAAAATAGCATCTACCACATCGTGAGCATTGCCGCGTTCCCGAAGGACGACGCGCAATCTGCCTTCAATGAAGTCGAGAATTTTAGTTTTGGTTTCAGCGGTTACTTCGATGGACTGGAAACTGGCGGATGCGTTTACTGCGGCGAGTAAATCAAGATCAAGATTATGTTCAAGGAGGGGTTGCACAACGCCAATCGCGGCGCGGCGTAGGGCGAAGGGGTCTTTGGTGCCGGTGGGGGCTAATCCTGCCGCAAAGAGTCCAACGAGTGAATCGATTCTGTCGGTGAGGGCTACGCCTACGCCGATTTTACTTTGTGGAACAGTTTGATATTGTTCGCCAATAGCGATAGCCACAACTTCATCTTCGCCACTTCGCAACGCATATTCGCGCCCGATGATGCCTTGCAAGGAGGTCATTTCTGTGACCATTTGCGTTACCAAAT
>CAZAWS010000184.1:0-4520 GCA_964488755.1 uncultured Anaerolineaceae bacterium
CGGGGGTCGGCGGTTCAAATCCGCCCGCCCCGACCATTTTGTACCCGCTGATTACCCCAAAATTAGCATAAAAACACCATCAGAAATGATGGTGTTTTTCTTTGAGGGCTAGAGTTTTGACAAAGGCTAGAAGAACCCGTTCTCTTCATGGAGATTAAATAATTAAATTGGGAATAGGCGTGTCGCGAAAAACTCCACCGCATGGACGTAAACGTCCACGCTCAAAGCTGAAGCCCGCTAAAAGCGGACTCATTTGAGTCGACTTTTGCCACTTAGTGGAGCTTTTTGCATTTCACGTTTTCACGTTTTACTTTTCACATCACCTCCACATCATGCGGGTGCGACTCTCTTAACCCAACGGACGTAATGCGTACAAACTGTGCTTTTTCGTATAACTCTTCTATATTATGTGCATTTGTATAACTCATTCCCGATTGCAAACCGCCGACCAGTTGCTTGATAATCTCGCGCGTTGAGCCACGATAGGGAACGGCGGCTTCAACACCCTCAGAAACATATTCTTCAATCTCTTCTTTGCTAATATCGCTTTCACCTTCACGCGCTTTGCGGGCTAAATTTGCCTTCAAAGAAGCCATACCACGAGAGACTTTATAGCGATGCCCTTTGCGCGTCATCACCATGCCGGGGCTTTCATCTGCGCCTGCCAATAAACTGCCAACCATCACCGAAGATGCCCCCGCGGCTAAGGCTTTAACAATATCGCCCGAAGTGCGGATGCCGCCATCGGCGATAATGGGAATCCCCTGAGGGCGAGCAACTTCGGCAGATTGCATCACCGCCGTCAGTTGCGGCACACCTGCACCCGCTACAATGCGCGTGATGCAAATTGAGCCAGGTCCAACACCAACTTTTACCGCGTCCACGCCCGCGTCAATGAGACGTTGCGTTCCTTCACCGGTTGCTACATTCCCGCCGATAATTTGGGCTTTGGGGAAATTTTTGCGAATTTCTTTGACGATATTGACTTCTAATTCCGAATCACCGTGCGCAATATCAACCACAATCGCATCTGCGCCGGCTTCTAGCAGTCGCTCGACACGTATTAATTCGCTACCTTTTACGCCCACCGCCGCGCCGATTGCAAGATGCCCGTGCGAATCTTTGGTCGCTTTGGGGAATTTAGCAATCTTCATAATATCTTTGAGCGTAATCAAGCCCATTAATCGCCCATCTTCATCTACTAGCGGCAACTTTTCTATACGATATTTATGCAAGAGTTTTTCAGCTTCCTCTAAATTTGTTTTTAGCGGCGCGGTGATTACTTTTGAAGTCATAATTTCAGTAATCGGTCGATTATTATGATTCTCAAAAAGCATGTCACGCGTAGTCACAATCCCGACCACGCGATTATCCTTATCTACAATTACAATCCCGCCTGTTTCTGTTTCGTTGACCAACCGCCATGCGTTTCCCACAGTGCTTGTCTCTATGAGCGTAATAGGATTTTCTACCACAAAAGACTCGGTTTTTTTGACGCGCTGAATTTGCCTCACTTGTTCATCAATGGTCATAAAACGATGAATAAAACCAATCCCCCCCTCACGCGCCATCACAACGCCCATTTCATGCTCAGTCACTGTATCCATATTCGCAGAAACAATGGGCGTTTGCATCGAGATTTTTGTGGTCAGTTGCGTGCGCGTAGAGAGTTTGCGGCGTGATTTCACGTCGGAGTATTGGGGCGTAAGCAACACATCATCGTAGGTTAGGGCGGTGTTGGGCAAAATTTTCATCATTTTCTCCTTTTTTCTGGAGTCAAAAGTCTCCCGACTTTTTCTCCTTTATTCAGTCATTATAAACCACAATGATATAATCAAAATATGAAAAATTCCTTGCTTTCTTTAAGCCCACTCGATGGGCGTTATGCTCGCAAAACAGAAGCTTTGCGCGAGTATTTTTCTGAATTTGCCTATATTCGTAGCCGCGCTCGCCTTGAGATTGCCTATTTAATTGCCCTTTCACAAGAGACAGATTTAGTACGCGCACTTTCGCAAGATGAGTTGAGTTTTCTTCAAAAACTTTCTGATAATTTTTCTTTGGACGATGCTGAGCGGGTCAAAAAACTGGAACAGGATACCCGACACGACCTTAAAGCCATCGAGAACTTTTTGTGCGACCGCTTCGCGCGTGGCTCGCTGCTTGATTGCCGCCCCTATCTTCATTTTGGGCTGACAAGTGATGACGTTAACCTGACCGCCGTAGCCTTAGGTTTGCGAGACGCGCGTGACCGCGTCCTAATCCCCGTGCTGGATGAGATTATCGCCAAGTTACGAGATTTTGCCCAAATATATAAATCCACGCCCATGCTGGCACGGACTCATGGTCAAGCCGCGGTGCCGACCACTTTCGGCAAAGAGATTACTATCTTCGTGGCACGGCTGAAAAAACAACGTAAAAAACTAGACTCTCATCGTTTTGAAGCAAAATGGAGCGGGGCAGTGGGCAATTACAACGCTCAAGTTGTTGGCGCACCAAAAGTGGATTGGTTAGCATTTAGCGAAAAATTTTTACGCAATTTAGGCTTAGAGCCAACGCAAATCAGTTCGCAAATTATTCCCTATGATAATTGGCTGGAATACTTTCAGATATTGCAATTAATTAACGGCATTCTCTTAGATTTGGCGCAAGATATGTGGCGATATATCAGCGATGATGCGCTCAAATTACGCGTGGTAAAAGGCGAAGTTGGCTCTTCGACCATGCCGCAAAAGGTTAATCCGATTGATTTTGAGAACGCAGAAGGGAATTTAGGATTGGCAAACGCGCTTTTTGAGCAGTATATTCGTAAATTGCCAATCTCACGTTTACAGCGCGATCTCTCTGATTCTACAGTACGGCGTTCTTTTGGGGAGGCACTTGGGCATAGCTTGGTGGCTTGGCAGAGCGTTGTTAAGGGACTGGACAGAGTTGAAGGGCACGCGCCAAGCCTCAACGCCACGTTAGAATCGCATTGGGAAATTGTGGCAGAGGGGGCGCAGACCATCCTCCGCTCGGCAAATATCCCTTCCGCGTATGATCAACTAAAATCTTTGACACGCGGAAAAAAAATCACAGAAAAATCCTACCAAAATTGGGTAAATGAACTTGAGGTAGACAAATCTATTAAAACTCGCTTATTGGCACTTTCTCCACAGAGCTATGTAGGGCTGGCGGAAGAAATTGCCGAGCGAGTATTAAAAAGTGAGGAAAAATGAGCGTTAGAATTGTTTTAGGCACGCAATGGGGCGATGAGGGGAAGGGCAAGGCGATTGATACTTTTGCCGGTGATTACGATTATGTGGCGCGCTATAACGGCGGAAATAATGCCGGTCATACGATTGTGAACGAGTATGGCATTTTCAAAATTCATCTCACGCCTTCGGGCGTTTTTTACCCCAACGTGACCTGTTTGGTCGGCGGCGGCGTGGTGATGGATCCAGCGGTGATGCTGGAAGAAATGAAATCGCTAGAAGACGCGGGGATTGTCTTGAAAGACAGATTGCTGATTTCGCCACGCTCGCACGTTATTATGCCTTACCACAAGGTTTTAGATGGGCTTTATGAAGATGCCAAGGGCAAGGGTGCCACAGGTACAACACGGCGTGGCATTGGACCGACTTTTGCCGATAAAGTCAGCTATAACGGCATCCGCTGGGGCGATTTTGCCGATAGTGAGATTTTTGCTTCAAGATTAAAGATGCAAGTAACTTTGAAGAATAAAATTATTCTTGCACTCGGTGGAGAGCCTTTAGGATTTGATGCCATTTACGATGAATATATGGGCTATTACGCGCAGTTAAAGCCTTATATTCGCGAATTATTCCCCATTGTGCATGATGGTTTGAAAAATGGCAAAAACTTTTTATTAGAGCAAGCGATGGGCACTTGTTTAGATACAGATTGGGGAACCTATCCTTTTGTGACTGGCTCGACTACGATCGCTTCTGCCGCGACGACTGGCTTGGGAATCCCTCCTCAAGCAATTGACGAAGTGGTCGGGATTGCTAAATCGTATACGACTCGCGTTGGTGGAGGACCGCTCCCCACAGAGATTTTTGACGATGAATTTGCCATCAAAACCTTAAGCGAAGTCGCGGCGACTACGGGGCGCATTCGGCGTGGTGGCTGGTTCGATGTGGAGGTTGTCCGCTTTGCGAGCATGATTAGCGGCATCAATCAAATTTTCTTGACCAAACTTGATATTTTGAGTGCATTTGATGAAATAAAAATTTGCATAGGCTATGAGTTGGATGGAAAATCCGTGCATTATTATGATTTGGATTCTTACCAGCTTGGGCGCGTCACGCCGATTTACGAGACTCTCCCCGGTTGGCGCGTTGATATTCGTGATATTCGCGAATATGAGAATTTACCCCCCGAAGCCCAAGCCTATGTGGAACGGGTGGAAGAGTTAGTCGGCGTGAAAGTTGGCTGGGTAACAAATGGTCCTGAACGTGAGGCGATTATTCCGCGGTAGTTTGTGCGTAGGAAATAAAAAAGAGTTTCTCGAATGAGAAACT
>CAZAWS010000185.1:0-4514 GCA_964488755.1 uncultured Anaerolineaceae bacterium
GACTTTGCGTCTTTGCGTGAGACAGCAACCACGATATTTTAAAACTGTCGGGTAGCTAGAAGGCATATCAAAGGCTAAATTTTGTCAGAGAGTTGAAGGTAGGTTAATGTCCACACAGCTTGGACATAAGTAGAAAGGGCACCATTTGCCATAAGCGCAATGGGAAAATAAGCGACCAAGCATAAGCCCGCAATAATCAAAGGCTGGGCTGAGTCTGCCCCACTCAAGACAAAAGATAGCATCGAAGGGACAACAACGGCTAAAATAGGCAATGCAATCGCGATGCCGACCACGACCATGACAACAAGAATAATAAAAGCAATAAGGATTATATGCCCTAGCCCTTTTTTGAAAATCTCCCAACCACGCATAAGCGAAGCCGAGATGCCAAGGTCTTCAATAATCATGGCGTTTTGAGCTTGTTGCATAATCATCCCAATAAAGAGACTAAAAAGAAAAAGGCAACAAAATATCACGCAGAGTGTGGGAATAAAGCCAGCGAGAAATGCTTCTGCACTTGTTGAGTTATCTGCTGATACGGCGACAAAAACCCCTGCGCCCAGCAAGCCAAAGATGATAATCATAAAGGGAAGGCTAACAAGGAACTTCATCCCAAAGAGTCGCCAAAAACGGGAAGTCCCGTCACTAAAAAGTTCACGAAAACCCAGTCTCTCTGCGCCCATTTCAGCTTTATAGGTGCCACTAATCAAACCCACACGCCCAATTGTAGAGAAAAAGACAGTGACTATAATAATCAAGAGCATGAAGAGAATAACGCCCACAATTACGGCAGGTTGAATTAGGAAATCAAGTGCTCTATCACCCATTTCTGTCATTGCGGGGGGGATTTCACCAATATCTTCTGAATAATTCATATTCCTGCTTCCACTACCGCTATTTGAACTGCACCCTGCTAAGATGCCGAAAATCCATAGAACTTTAAATTTCCATGTAATCGTCCATGCGCGCGAGAGGGAATATGCGTAGTCCATAATTTATTCTTTTGCTATTTCAGCTTCAGAGGGCTTGGTAATGTCGAGATAACTCAACATCCACGCGGCATTTGCGTAGCTTAGCCCTAACCCTTGTGCCAAACTGGTTAGGGGAATAAAAAGCACCATGAAAACCGCAAAGTATCTGAAAAAGATACTGGGGGCAGGAGGCGTTACACTCGTAAAATCCATAGAAAAGATAAAAGCAAATTGAATAATTTGCATGGGGAAAATAACGATCAGATTTATGCCCATTTGAATAAAAAGCAAAATAATGCCCATCAACACCCACGACCAAAAGTTTTGCTTAAATACTTCTCTTGCGCGCACGATAGCATCAAAAACCCCCAAATCTTCTGCGATTACGGCTACTGCGGCGATGGAAACAAAAATATAGGCAAGAGCTTCTAGGGGCAAAATGAGCAAGAAAAGGGGAGATAAGCATAAAAACCCCAATCCACCAGTGAGTATGCCCATAAAAAGTCCCAAGAGCATAATTACGCCCAAAAAAGCAAAAATGCTAAAAAACACAAGAAAGAGAACGCCAAAAATACGCCCTAAATAAGGCAGAGTAAGATGCCACAACTCGCCAAAGGAAATTTTTTCTTCTTTGCCTTCTAAATCAAAAGTTCCCTTTAGCACGCCTGCAAAACTTAGCGTCATTATGGCATAAGAGGCAATTGTAAAGCCAAAGATAAACACAAAAAAAAGGATGGGCAAAAAGGGATTAATCTCCGGCGCAGGGGCATAGGGTTCAAAGAAAAAAGGGTAGGATTCTTCATTGATAGAGAAGAAAAATCCGCCCATGACTAAGCCCATAATTAGGCTTGGAATCATAATCAAAGAGCCGAACCATAAGATAACCTTATGCTCCCAAAGGGTTTTCCATGCGTTTTTAAGTACTTTTCCGTAGTTCATCATTTTTCCTTTTTATTAGCGACAAGAAGCCCCCGTTTTTTTGTGATTGGGATGAAGAGCCGCGCGCGTTTTAGGCTGGGGTGCTGTACCTAAGCCTTTTTTTAACGTAAAAACGCTCATCAGATGCACGCAAGCCTAAAACATGTATGCTGAGCCTGTCGAAGTGCGCGCGATTCCTCCATCTTCCTAAATATCTTCTGGGGTAATCCGCGTTCCAGCGGGGATGTGAGTGTTTTTCGGGATTATCACAATGCCATCCCGCACGATATAGTTTTCGGCATCAATATCCGTGCCACGCGGGAAGGGTTTTATGATTACGTCATTTTCTAGGCGAACATTTTTATCAAGAATTGCGCCTTCAATATGACAATTTTTCTTGATGCCCGAGCGAATTTCTCCCGATGCTTTGGATGTATAAGAATCCGCGCCCATAATAATGCTATCTTTGATTTTTACATTGGTGGTAATTCGGCTACGCAAGCCGATAACGGAATGCTCAATATCTGCCTGATAAATGCGACAACCTTCGGCGAGTAAAACATTTTTGAAATGGCTATCTTCTACGGTTGAGCCGGGCAGGTAGCGCGGATGGGTATAGATGGGGCTTTTTTTGCTATAAAAATTGAAGGGGGCTTCAGCAAGGGTGAGTTCTAAATTGGTGTCATAAAAAGCGCGGATTGTTCCAATATCGCGCCAGTAGCCTTCGAAGTCAAATCCGTAAACGCCATGAGTTTTAATGGCGTGTGGGATGACATCGCCGCCAAAATCATCATAGCTGGGGTAGTCTCGAAGAAGGTCAATTAAAACTTGAGTTTTGAAAAGGTAGATGCCCATTGAACCAAGAAATGGTTTTTCTTCGTCATCTCGGCTAATAAAATTTGCCTGTGTTTTTGCATCTTTTGGTTTTTCTGCAAAATCTGAGATGCGATCCCCTTTTTCACGTTTGAGCAAGCCAAAGCGGGAGGCATCTTCTTTGAAAATGGGTTGCACGGCTACGGTCACATCGGCATCACGTTTGATGTGAAAATCTGCCATTTCACCATAATCCATTCTGTAGAGATGGTCGCCTGCTAAGATAAGCACATACTCTGCACCCGTGGTTTCAATTTCTGTTATTTGTTTGCGAACGGCATCAGCGGTGCCTTGATACCAATCGGCACTCTCGGGCGTTTGCTCTGCGGCAAGAATTTGCACCCATCCTGTATGGAATGTATCGAAATTAAATGTGCGTGTGATATGGCGATGCAGGGAAACAGAGTTGTATTGAGTCAGCACAGCAATTTTATAAATACCAGAATTAATGCAGTTGCTAAGCGTTGTATCAATAAGCCTATATTTTCCCCCAATGGGTACAGCAGGCTTGGCACGAAGTTTAGTCAGGGGATATAAGCGCGTTCCCTGACCTCCTCCCATGATGACGGCAAGAATACTATCTAGTGCGGGCATGTTTATCTCCTTGATTGGTAGAATTTATGAAGAAAATAATTTGGTAATTCTTTGCCTCTCTTAAATCTCCCCGCCTAAAGGGGGAAGGCTAAAAAGGGGGAAGAACGTGGTTTTTCTAAAAACCTCGATAATTGTGTTTTTAATTTGATTATGGTTTTTCATTCTTAAACCATCAGATTTCTAACGCGAAAAGCATGAAAAGAGCAAAAAACACGAATACTTTAATGTTTTTCTCGCGGTATTCGCTAAATTCGCGAATTTCGCGTTAAAAAGATGATATTTTATCTTCTGCAAAAGGCTTTCTCGCTCAAAATCAGTTTTTGGTGACTTTAAGAATGCAAAATCACAACTATCGAGTAAAAACTCTCTCTATTTTAGACGAAAATAGTAATTTTGGGGGTAACAAAAAAAAGATAATAAAGAGTATAATTTATTTTCCAAGAAAAGTATAAATTTAAAGAAGGCGTAATGACCCAAAAAACCATTCTAATTGTTGAAGATGATTATAATCTCGGTAAAATTTACAGACTTAGTTTAGAACACGCGGGGTATAAAGTCATGCTAAATAATGACGGCAAAAATGTGCTGAGCGAAATCGATGAACACAACCCTGATTTACTTGTGCTGGATATGCACGTCCCTTACTCGTGGGGACCCGACACAATAAAGGCTCTGCGTACTAATCCCGAAAAAGCCGATATGAAAATTTTAATTACCACCGCCGATATTGTAGTCGGGCAAACTTTACGCGGTCAAGAAGAACGAGTGCTGATTAAGCCAGTGCATATTGCTCGCTTGATGCAAACTGTAGAGGAGATGTTGGGGGAATAAGAACTAAAAGCTAAACAACTTATAGGAGTAGTTTTTTTGGGGGGGCTTTCAGCTTAACTTCCGCAATTTATTTAGTTTTTATTCCTAAGGACGAGATAAATCTCGCGTTACGAAACAAAAAGCACGCCCTTTTCTTAAAAAAAGGGCGTGCTATAATGCTGTGCCGAAGGAGGGAATCGAACCCTCACTCCTGTAAAGGAATACGAGTTTGAGTCGTACGCGTCTGCCAGTTCCGCCACTCCGGCATTTGCTCAAAAAAGAGCATCTGGCTACAGCGAAAAGAAGTATACTAATAGCCTGTACTCAGGTCAAGGATGAAATTTTGAG
>CAZAWS010000186.1:0-4510 GCA_964488755.1 uncultured Anaerolineaceae bacterium
ATTTCTTCCTAAGTCCTTAGTGCTTCCCAAACCCCTCGAACTTTTCAGCAAGAACATGCCGCAAAGGTGGCGCATCTATTCCCCCCGCTTCCATTCCTAGCAAGGTCGCGCCCACGACTGGTGAGGTTTTCAAACGAATCAAGTTTGCTTTCGGCGCGAGGGTGCGGATATTCTCTGCCATTTTTTCTTGAATAATTGGGCTACCTTTATAAAAACTGCCCGCCAAAACAATATCTACGGCTTCATCGGCAATATCCAATTGACGAATGACCGCTTTTGCTAATTCGCCCAATTCATATCCCGCCCAGTGGATTAATTCTTGCGCTACTGCGTCCCCCTCCTCTGCGATTTGGAAAACCAGCGGCGCAGAGTCTGCGCCTATATGATATTTTCCGCGCATGAGACCTGCCAACAAATCTTCGGGATTTTCTGCGCCTGTGATGTTGAGAAATGCCTCAGTTAATTTTGTGGATGCACCGCGACGAGTCCACGCGTGAGCCACAACTTGCTTTGCACGCCCAACCAACTCGCCTGCCCCAGCATATTCACCCAAAAAATACGCCCCTGTCACTCTGCCTATCTTCCCCTTTTGATTTCGCCCATAGCAATTGCAACTTGTCCCCGCGCTAACGACCACGCCCCACCCCGCGTCGGTTCCGGCTGGCAAGCCGATAAACGCGTCGTTGACCAAGTTGATTGGGGAGGAGATGCCAATTTTACGGATAATCTCAAGATGTGGCGCGCGGTCCTCCTCCCAGTCAAATCCTGCCAAGCCAAAACCTGCACCAGAAATTTGAGAGGGGGTTATTTTGGCTTGTTGGCAGGCATCCAATAGAATTTTATTGAGCGTGATTTCTACGCCATCCCAGCCAACTACTTCCCAATTTCCCGCGCCCCCAGAGCCAAATCCCAGCGGTGTGGCATTTTCATCCACAATAAGGGCGTGACTTTTGGTTGCGCCAGTATCTACACCTAGAAAGTATTTTTTCATAGTAAGTTTTTCAAAGCACGCCAGCCAATAACTTGGATGCCACTTTCTTTAATATAAGTGCGGAAATTTTCGTCCGTGAAAAGCTGATAATCAGCTACGCGCGTTCGCCAATCGGGGGCGATGGTGCGGAGTTCGGGCGTGTCCTTGGAGGGGTGCAGAAGGAAATAGCTTATGCCTGCTTGGAGATTGTCGAGATAATTTTTTGCTTGCTCAAAGCGATTTTCAGCATTTTCGTAAGACATCGCGTGCCAAGCATTAAGTAAGGGACGGTTTTCTGCTTGTTCTTCTGTGAGTGCTTGCGGAAAATCCATTTCGGTATCGGGCTGAAGTGCAAAAGCAGGGACTTTATATTCATCTGCCAAGCGCAAATACACATCGGTGAAGGTGGGGTAAATCGCGAACATGTGCGTATCTATATGCGTGATCTCTATGCCAGCAGAGATGGCGCGATCTATTTGCGCTTTAAGTTCTTTGTAGACAACTTCATTTGTGCTTTTCTCTTGCACAGGAAGTGCGGCGCGAGGGAAATAGCCCTCTACATCTAATAAACCTGATTTTGGATCACTGCTTGTAAGTGGCGACCAGCGATAATTATCCCATTCGCTAGTGAGGGTAAGATGTACGCCCAGATCGGCTTTTTCTCGATTTTGGCGGTAAACTTCGGCGGTGGCAGGGAACCATGAGCAGGGAACCATTGTAGCGGCGGAGGAGACCAAGCCAAACTCCAACACATCGGCATACGCGCTGACGGAGGCTTCGCACATGCCAATGTCGTCTGCGTGAAAGATGACGACGCGGTCGGTGGGAGAAAAACCTAGTTCTTTGAGGATTTTTTTTGTTTTCATAAGTTTTTTTAGAATTGCTCTGCATCTCAAAGGTGCGTTGCTATTCGGGGTTGATGTTCCTGTGTGGGATATTTAATTATTTTCCGAAAAACTGCGGCAAATAAGCTTTATTGGTTTCCAATATATCTTCTAAAACCATTTCAATTTTGTCCGTTTCTGGTCCTAGTGGATGAGCAAGGAGGGCTTGATAGAGAGCGTCTTTATCACCATTCACCGCGGCTTTAACTGTGAGAATTTCGTAGCTCTTTACTTGGCTCAGCAAGCCAAAAACCGAAAAGGGAAGCGGTCTTGTTTTGATAGGATAAATTCCTGTTGCGTTAACGCGACAGGGCATCTCTAGCACCCAATCTTTTTGCCAGCCTTCCACTGCGCCATTATGAGGGACGTTGACAACGTGAACTTCATCTAAATTGTTATAGTGTGCATTGAGCAATTGAGTAGCAACTGTGGAGTAATACGCGCCGCCGCGTTCCATCAACTCTTCGGGAGCTTCATTGCGATCTAGCTCTGCATATTTGGCGAGGAGTTTTTCTTCTACTTTCATCACCTCTTCGGCACGTGATGGGGGCCAACCTTCCTGCTCTTTAAGTTTGTGAGAAGTGTGATAATAGTATTGCAAATAATAATTGGGAATCATTTGCAGGCTTTCTATCAACTTTGGCTCCCACTCTGGTTCATCACTAGTGCGAAGATCGTTAAGATATTGCTCTAAAATATCACCCCAGACATCTTTGTCTTCTACACTAAAACCACGATGCCAAGTGAGATGGTTTAATCCCAATGTGTCTAGTTTTGTGTTTTGCGGCGTAGCCGAAATGCCTTTTTTTTCTAAGGCTTTGAGCATATCCATGTGGGCATTAAATGGGGCATTGCAAACGCCCACCGCGGTCACTTCTGGAACGTGTCGGGAGACTGCCTCAGTAACTAGACCGGCAGGATTTGTAAAATTCACCAAAAGCGCATTGGGGGCAAGCAAGCTGATTTCACGCGCGATTTCGAGTATGACGGGAATTGTCCGCAGGGCTTTTGCCATCCCGCCTACGCCGGTGGTTTCTTGTCCAATTAATCCATGCCTTTTGCCTAAATACTCATCTTCTCGGCGGGCTTTCATCCAACCTACGCGTAATTGAGTGATCACATAGCTCGTATCTCGAATGGCTTCTTTTCTATTGTCGGTGAGATGCACAGTGAAGGGATTGCCGCGTTTAGCAACCATGCGCTGTGCAAATTTACCCACAATTTCTAAGCGTTCTGATAAAATATCGTGCAACCATAACTCTGAAACAGGGAGTTGGTCGAGCCGCTCTAAAAATCCGTTAATTAACTCGGGCGTATAACTAGAGCCACCGCCTATAATTGTTATTTTCATGCTTTTTCTCCTAAATTTTCTTCTTCATGATAGAATGTAAGCGATTACATTCTATCTTTGAACTATCCGACTTGTCAAGATAAGGTCAAAAAAATGCCCCAAAACACAAAAAATCGTGCCACCATTGAAGATGTTGCCAATTTAGCCAATGTTTCAACTGCCACCGTTAGCCGCGTAATGAATAAAAACGGACAAGTAGCCAAAAAAACATCTGACCGCGTATTAGAGGCAATAGAAGAGCTAAACTACACCCCGCATAGCGGGGCGCGCCAAATGGCAGGGGGTCGCCCAAATCTCGTTGGGTTAATTTTCCCTGCAATTGGCGACCCTTTTATGTCAGAATTATTGGAAGGCATAGAAACAAAACTGGTTGAAGAAGGGTACGATTTGCTACTCTATAGCTCGCAAAGACATGGTGAATCGCCCCTTTTTCTACCCCTCAACGAACATAATTCCGATGGGTTAATTGTCTTTGCCGACAGCTTAAGCGATGCTGAACTCTCCCGTTTTCATCAGCTAAATTTTCCTCTTGTTCTCCTTCACCAAAATCCACCTGAGGGTTTAGACATCCCTTGCGTGACGGTTGAAAACAAAAAAGGTGCTCGCACTGCTGTAAAACACCTTATAGATCACGGATACAAAAATATCGCCTTTTTAGCAGGGTTAGAAGGTCACGAAGATGCCGAGTGGAGAGAAATTGGCTATAAAGAAGAACTCGCCAAACACAATATTCCTTTTCGCCCCGAACTAATTGGCTATGGCGGTTTTTCAGCAGAAACAGCAGAAGCCGCGGTAGAAAATTGGTTGCTAGAAGGCATAGATATCGATGCCATTTTTGCCGCAGACGACAATTCGGCACAAGGAGCCATATTTGCCTTGCAACGTGCCGGCAAGCGCATCCCCGAAGATATAGCCATTATTGGGTTTGACGACATCACTTTCTCCCGCTATATGTCCCCGCCTCTCACCACCATTCGGATGCCCATCATGGAGGCGGGCAAGCAAGCCGCCATTCAATTGCTCAAACTGATGAAAGGTGAAAAAGCCACACCCTTAACGCTTTTGCCAACGGATTTGATTGTCCGTGGATCTTGTGGCAAAGATTAGTCTAAATATAGGATGAAAAGCCGCTTCGCGCGTGATTTTGGCTTGATTGCCCCCAATTAACTTTTTTTCGAAAATAAAGTAAGTTCCCCCTATGACCCTCCACGCTGAAATATACGAACAACCCACCCTTTTAGCAAATCTCATCTCTACGCAGAGAAAAAAGATTGAGACCATTGCTCAAGCCATTCGCACGCGCGA